>NZ_JBSOPZ010000027.1:0-100697 GCF_053763515.1 Streptomyces mabaensis | reverse complement strand
GTGTCCCTTCAAGGCATCAAGAACTGGGGACGTTCATCCGTACGCGGGTGGGGACGTTCACGTGTACGCCGACACCGGTCGTCGTCGGGGCGGTCGATGATGACTCGGACGCACTCCCCGCGGGCGTGTCGGACAGCGTTCGCGAACAGCTCGGTCAACAGCAGTGCTGCGCTGTCTCCCGCGTCATCCATGTTCCACGCGCACAGAGCCACACGCGCTAAGCGTCGTGCTTTCTCTGCTGTCTCCGGGGTGCGCGTCATCGTCTCGCTGTAGCCGGGGTATCCCGACCCGCGTGGTGTGGTGGTCATGCCGGGCATCGCCAGACCTCGGGTAGCGGATTGGTCGAGACACGACCGTAAAAGCCAGAGGGGGTAGCGACAGGTACAGTCGCTACCCCCTCTTCGAGGGGTACAAGTTGTACCCCTACGCGGCCACGCCGAGTTGACGCGCAAGGCCTCGGGCATCGTCGCGGATGATCGCGCTGCCGTTCTCCGCCAGCTGCGCCGCCGTGCCCCTGGCGAACAGGTTGAAGCACGCCGTCTCGGGGCTGGCCTCGTAGGCCTTCTTCAACAGGTGCACGACCGCCACCGACTCCCCCGCCAGGCTGTATGCCCGGGCCGTCTCGATGATGTGGAACGAACGGCGGGTGGCGCTCTGCATGGCGCCGAGGTCGATGTGCGTGGCCGCGTCGACCGCCGCGCCGGAGCGGACGAGGTCGTTGTTCATGGTGATCGCGTACGCATCGACCATGCCCCGGCCGAACACCAGCCACGGGTGCGCGTACCCGTCGCCGAGTCGGCGGGCGGCCTCGTTGGCGCGGTCCCAGTGCCGTTCGGCGTTGCCCTTCTGGCCGACCTTCGCGTACGACAGCGCGGCGGCCAGGTGCAGCAGGCCGCCGAGCGCGATGTCCTCCGGGCCGCGCTCCGGGTCGAGTAGTCGAATGGACTTCATCGCCAACTCCACACGCGCCTCGTGGCGCTCTCCGGCGTCGCGGAAGACGTGGTTGAGGTACCACGCGGAGGCCGCGATGGCGCGCGGGCTGTCAGCGTCCTGGGCCATGGTCATGGAGCGGTCGCCGGTGAGCATCACAAGCTCCGGCGCGGGCTGGTAGCTCAGGTAGAGCTGGGCGAGGTGGTAGGCCTGCGCGAGCTGCACCTGGACCCGGCGCCGCTCGACGCCTTCGTGCATGCGGGCGGCGTGCTGGAGGTCGGCGAGCAGGGCGGGCAGCACGTTGGCGACGCGGCTGCGGTGGTCGCCGAATCCGTGCCAGGCCTGCCACGCGCGTTCCACCCGGGTGGCGAGCGCTGCGGCCGGCGCGGGCTCCTCATCTCGTGCGAGTAGGTCGTAGGTCGTCAGGGCCTCCTTCACCCGCAACAGTGAAGGATGTGCGGCCTTGCTGTAGGTGGCGGCTGCCAGTCGCTCGTCGCCGGTGAGAGCGGCAAGGTCGTCCACGCCGAGCGCCTCAGCCAGGCGCAGGAGGAGCGGCAGGCGTGGCATGTCGAGTCGGTCGTTCTCGATGGCCTTGACCCATTCCGTGCTGCGGCCGACGAGGCCGGCGAGCACCGGTCGCGTCTGGCCCTTCCGCTCGCGCTCGTGTCGGACCCGTTGGCCGAACGTACGCGGGCCATTCTCAGCGTCGTGCGCCATGATGGACTCCGTTCTGACGTCGCACTCAGGACGGTACCGGTGCGCGAGCGTCCGGGAACACCGGTCCCTTCGGGTCGAGTACCCGAAGGGAGACCGGAAAGCCCCGGTGAGCCGCTGATCTCCAGCGGCCCACCAGGGCTTTGGTGTTGGCGGGGGCGGCGCTCCCCTACGCCGCCGTGGACGTCGGTGCGGGCTCCTCGGCGAACAGGTGCAGCTGCTCGGGCTTGACGATGCTCGCGCCGGTGGGGATGGCGTACAGCTCGGTCACGTACGCCCGCGTCCGGGCCTCCCAGTCCTCGACTCCGAGGATCCGCCCGAAGACGGCGGCCGCGACCATCGGGCAGACCGCGTCCGCCGCCTGCTGGGCGACGTTGCGCACTCCGCGGCCGCGCCCGACGTGGGTCCACGGGTAGTCCGCGGGGAAGCCCACGAGCCTGCCGATGTCGGCCTGGGTGATGCGCTCGCCGGTCTCGGCGTCCGTCCATCCGTACGCGGTCGCGGTGACGCAGGTGGACGGGAGGTCGGCGCTGCGCGAACCGCCGCCCTTGGCCCGGCCGGTCTCGGGGTCGACGGGTCGGTGACCGCGCGTCAGGTAGGTCCGGCCAGTGGGCCACCCGACGACCTGAGCGAAGGTCGGGGCGGGGATCGGCTCGACCGGGGCGACGTCCACGAACGGCTTCTCGGCTCCACGGTAGGCGGCCATGAACCTCCGCTTGCGGTGGGAGGCGCCGTAGTTGGCCGCGTCCAGCGTCCAGGCCTCCGTGGTGTGCCATCCGGCCTGCGTCAGCTCGGCGAACAGCGCTTCCTCGATCTGCCGGGGCAGCGCGCTCGACTGCTCGACCATGACGCACTCGAGGATGCTGCCCGGCCGGGCGAGCATCCCGAGCGGCCAGATGATGACCTCCGCCATAAGTCCGGCGCGCGGGTCCTCCAGCTGCGCGAGCGGAGCGCGGACTTCGTCCCAGGTGTCGCCGGAGCGGGGCGCGTAGCCGGTGGGCGAGTGCTCCCACGGCAGGAAGCCGGCGGCCGCGCCCGCCTCCCAGATGACACGGCAGATGACGTCGATGGCGACGGTGTACCGGCCCTTGCCCAGTCCGCTCGGGGTGAAGGCCTGGCACGGCGGGGTGAGGGCGATGATGCTGACGTGCTGAAGCGCCGGGTTCTCCGGGTCCAGTGCGGTGACGTCGGCGTGGATGACGCGGAACCCAGCGGCGGTGGCGGTGGCGACGGCGCCGCCGTCCAAGTCGATGCCGATGATGTCGACGTCCGCGCCGAGAATGTCGCGCAGCCCGAGGGAGAGGCCTCCGGGGCCGTGGAACAGCACGATCACGCGCTTGCGGAGGATGCGGCCGAAGGTGTCGCGCTCCGGGGCCCATAGCCACTCGATCGGGAACGGGCGCGCGTACCACTCCAGGAGTCGGCGGGTCTCGTCGTCCAGGGCGGCGATCCGCTCGGCGGTGACCCGGCCCTCGTCCTCAAACCGCCCCAGGGCCATCGCAGCGCGCTCGCCGCGGGCCTCGCGGAAAAGCTCCTCAACCCGCTCGTCGTAGCCCTCGACCACGGCGTACGCGCACTCGGCGACCCGCTCGACCGCGTTGAACGCCCATTCCTCAGCCTCCGGGTCGCCGGGGTGCTGGTCGGCAAGCTCGGTGAGGAGTTCTGCGGCCTTCTGGCACTCGGCGAGCGCGGGGTGCCCGCCGGCCGCAGCGATGGCGGCCGCGTCCTCGGCTTCCTGTGCGGCGGCGTCGGCGGAGAAGCCATGGGTGTCGCCCATGATCCACGTCCTTGGGTCTCGTTGAGGTCTTCGCGGTGGGCCCGGGGGCCGGTGCCGATCGGGGATTCCCGCCCCCTTTCGACATAACCAATACTCTCAAGTTTTAGGGTGCGAGTCAACCCCCCAAGCCCTACAAATCACCAGGTCAGAGACCTTTTTGAGGGCCATTCAGGCGCCGCTCACACCCTCCGCTGTCCGCGCCCGCGCGGTGCCCGCCGGACTGCGCCACCAACTCACCTCTTAAGAGGTGAGGGTGAGTCGGGCCGGTGAAACGGCGATGGCCAGCGCGCCCCGAACCGGGGTCACGCTGGCCATCGTTCGGCCCGGGGGCCACCTACTGCTGGCCCAACTTGCGGGCCTGGGTGATGATCCGCTTCCAGGTGTCCACGGACTGGCCGTGGCTCTTGGCGAGCGCGACGGCCACCTCACCGGCCCTCCGGCCGGGCATGGCGGCCAGCGCTTCGGCGGCCTGCTGGATGCGGGGGTCGGGCGCCTTCCCCTTCGTCGGGGAGTAGCCGACCGGGCGGCCACCGCTGGTCCCAAACCCTCCGGCCGGGTTGTCGGCGAACTCCCAGAGCTGGGCCCTGGTGCGGTACTCGCGGGTGCGCGTCGGCAGCTGCTCGGTACGGATCGGGTCCGGCCACCCGGGCGGCGGCGTCTTGGCGTACTGAGTGATCCGGCTCGGGTCGACCCCGAGCACGCGGGCCTGCCCCGCCGGCGGGAGCTGCTCGTCCGGGTCACCGCTGCGGTCCACTCCGGACAGGTCGCGGGGCCGCGCGCAGTGCTCGGCGAACCACGCGCTCCACTCCTCCAGGTCCCAGTGCATGACACCGTCGACCGTGCGGTCCGCGGGGTGGCCATTGGTCTTGCGGTCGCGCCACAACAAGGCGAGGGTGCCCCGGCTGTAGCCGCTGTGCTCGATCAGGTCCTCGCGGTTCGCCCACTGGCGGCCGTCGATGGTCTTCACGGGGTGTGCTCCTGGTGGTTCGGTCGTGGATACGATGGTGACTGGTTCGGTTTTGGGTCTGTTGAGGGCCCTCGGTGGCCGGACCGCACGGCCCGGCGGGATTCCCACGCTTTTGCGCCCCGCCGGGCCGCTCGACGTCTGGCGCCGGGCGGCCCGGCTGACGGACTGCCGTCAGAACAGGGTGTACTGCGCCGCGTCGACAGCCTCACCGTCTCGGGCGCGTCCGCGGCCTCGACGTGCAACCGCCTCGTCCAGCCGGTCGACGGCCGCCTTCACCGGTGCGGCTCCGGCCTCCACCGGCGCCGCGGGCTCGGCGGGAACCGAGCCGCCCCTGGGGCAGGGGCACCGGCACCACCACACACACGGCTCGTCGTCGGGCCGGAGGATGACCTTCGCGACGCACCGCCCCCGCGTGTCGTGCACCCAATCGGTGTTGTCGTCCACGTGCGGGCCCCCTTCCTGCCGGTGGACGCACAGCTCACAGCGACCGGAGAGGCAGTTCCAGCAGGTGCCCCGCTCGCAGGTGGCCCACCGGTGGAACCCGAACGGATACTTGCGGTCGATCTCCTGGAAGTACCCGGGCCACACCTGCTCGCGCACCCACGCCCCCTCGTCCTCGCTCATCGGCGACGCGTTGGGCACCGGGTCGATGATGCCCATGATCAGGGCCCCCTGGAAGTTAAGCGCGGAGACGCCCCGTACGATCTCGCGCTCCTCCGGCGTGAGCGTGCGCTGCGGGCGACGGATCACGCTGCGGGCGTCGGTCTGCGGCTCGCGGCCGGCCGCGGTCTTCTTCATGCGGTTCCTTCGACGGTTGAGGTGTTCGGTGTGGTCGCGCCGGATCCGGCGGGGGGAGCGGGATTCCCGCCCCGCTCCCCCGCCGGACTGGCGTCGGTCACTCGGTCCGGTCGACCCGGGCGTAGTTGTGGAAGTCGTCGCTGACGGGGAACCCGGTCGGCTCGGCGGCGGGTGCGCACACCCAGGTGGCCACCAGGCCGGGCGTCTCCTTCTGGCCGCTGAGCCACCGGTGGATGTCGGGCTGGACCTCGAAGAGGCCGCCGTCCCATTCCTCGGCGTAGAACTGCGAGTTGCCGCCGAATCCGTGCTCGTCCGCGTACTCCCACACGCAGACCAGATACGGGCCACCCTCGTCGTGAATGCGGCCGAAGACGATCCGGATGTCGTCGGCGCTGTAGCCGTCCTCGAACCGGCCGTGCAGGTCGGCGATGTCGGCCAGCAGGCCCGGGAACCGCAGGTTCTCCGCAGCCTCCACGCCGATCTCGGCCTCGGTGCTCGGTGCGGGCTCCTGGTCCTCGTGCTCGCCGCCGTGCTGCTCGATCAGTTCGCGGATGGCCTGCACAGGCACGTCCACGTCCAGGAACAGGCTGCCGTCGCCGAAGCCGCCGCCGGTCAGGAACTGCTCCCGCCGGTCCTCGTTCTCCCACGCCGCGGTATCGGGGGCAGTGGGGTCGGGGAACAAGAAGACCTCGGCCAGGTGCACGCCGGGCCGGGTCTTCACGGTGAGCATGTGGCCGTCCGCGAGGCGGATGCGGGCGGGGAGGTGGTCGGTCTCGCCGGCCATGATGCTGTCGAGTCGCGGGGTGCTGGTCACTGGTGGCTCCTTCGCTGGTTGGGGCGCCGGGCCCGGACGCTGGTCTGGACCCGGCGGTCGTACGCGGGGCGGCGTCGCTACTTCTGGTAGGCGGGGATCAGGGCGCGGACCTTCTCTTCGCCGATGCATCCGCCGTCGTGGCGGTAGATGGAGGGCGGGTTGCCGTTGCGGCCGCGGTGGTGGCTCCAGTAGCGGACGCCGGACCAGGGGCACAGCTCGCATTGCAGGTACCAGGGGTTGTCCGAGCCGGGGAAGCCGTGGAGGACGACCCGCCAGTGGTGTTCGGTGAGCCCGGCGAACGCGACTCGGGCACCCGCGAGGTTGCGCGGGCTGGCGGGCATCCGGGGGTGCAGCAGGGGCACTGGGCCGTTCAGCGGCTTCGGAGCGTCGGCGCGGATCTGGTCCAGCGCGACGGCCGTGACGCGACCGGCGGCGTACTCCTCGGCGAGGAAGGTGGCCGCCATGTCGATGCCCTTGGTGCCGGTGGGCGGGCGGCGCAAGTTGCGCTCGCCTTCGGTGGTGATGACCAGCCAGTCACGGTGCCAGCGGAAGGCCTGCCCGATGACCCGGTCTTCCCCGATGATCACGGGGTAGCGGCACTCGATGTCCGGCTCCCCGATGCGGAACGGCAGGGTGGCAGTGCTCATGAACGTGCTCCTTGTTGAGGTGATTCGGTGGCCGGACCGTGGGGCGAACGGATTCCCATTCCGTCCGCCCCACGGGGCGATGGGTGTCAGCTCGGGCTGTCGGTGAACCCGGCGCCGGTGAAGGCGAGTTCGTCGGCGTAGAAGACGTCTTCGAGCGCCTGGAACGTTTGCCGGTCGGTGTACTCGCGGCGGGCGAGGTAGGCGGCGTGCCCCTGGCTGACGGCCTGGTAGGTGAGGAACACGAGCGGCGACTGCGAGTCGTCGCACGTGGCTTCGAGGTCCTCGCGCTGGGTGTGCTGCTCGACCGGGTGGTTGGAGGCGCGCTGGACCTCCAGCACGTGGCGCTGGAACTCCTCGCCCTCCCGCCAGATGCGCCAGTCGTAGACGCCCTGGTCGTCGGCGGTGACGAAGTAGGTTCCGGGCTGCTTGGTGAGATCCACGCGGGGCTCGACTCGGTCCATCTCGGGGTTCATGTCACTGGGCCTTTCGCTGAGGTGTTCGGTGTGGGCCCGGTGGGCGGACGAGGATTCCCGCCCTGTCCGCCCACCGGGAGCTTCGAGTCAGTGCTCGTCGTGCTCGACCACGCGGAACTCGAAGCCGTCTTCCGAGGTGAGGACGTATCCCTTGACGAGGTCCTCGGTGTGCGCGGCCAGCTCGGAGAACCGGAAACCGGCTACCTGCATGGCCTTCCACAGGTGCCCCGCCACGGTGCGCCGGTCATTCCCGTGCCCGACCGTGAGCCAGGCGCATTCCGCCCCGCGCACTTGCGCGAGGTAGCCGCCGACAACCTCGGCCTCGTCGTCCGCCTCGGCCTGCGCGGCGGGCCAGGTGGCGAGTTCCGCCTCGTAGTTGCGCACGGCGCGGCTCGCGACTCCCGCAGCGCCGCCGGGCTGGTTGTCCGTGTCCGCGAGGTGCAGCAGGTCTGCGATCAGGTCCTCGATCGGGTTCTCGACGCCGTCGCCGCGCTCGCCGCTGTACAGCGCCCACGCCTTGCGCGCACGGTCGGCGCGGTCCGGCGTCGTCATGCCGCTCCAGTTCAGTGCGATGGAGTCCACGGTGTGACCTTTCGTTGAGGTGTTCTGGTGTGGCCCGGGGGCCGGTGCCGGGAGGGGATTCCCGCCCCCTTCCGGCATAACTAATACTCTCAAGTTTTAGGGTGTAGGTCAACTCCAAAACGCCAGAAAACCGCAGTTCAGAGGCCTTCTTTCGAGGGAGATTCCGGGCGTCCGGACCCCCGGAAACCCCCTGCGGCGGACGCCGAACGACGGGCCGGTCGGGGGGTTCCCTCCGCGGCTGGGCAGGCGCAGCCGACCGCGGGCCGCGTCGGGGGGCAAGGCCGGTCTTAGCCGCGAAGCGGCTCGGCCTTGCGGCCCGGCGCGGGCTGTGGTCCCCTTCGGGGGCCCGGGCGCGGAGGGAACCCCCCGACCCCGCCCACTCACCAACCACCCACGGGCCGCAAGATCAAAACGGCGCCCCCCCTCCCCTCTGTGGAGGGTCCAGGGGTGTGGGGGCAGAGCCCCCGCGTTGCTCGAACCCGCAGCTCCGACCCACCTCCGCCACGAAGTCACCTCTTAAGGGGTGACCTGCCCAACCGGTGCTCGACCGCCCGGCGGTGCACTCGAACCACTCGGGGGCGGCGACGCCGGCCGGTCAGCCCCTCCACGAACTGAAGCACCACCACCCGCGCCAGCCGCCCCGGCGACCAGGCAGGCCTTCCCCTGCCCGGGAACAGCGAGGCGAAGTCCTCGTCCCGGAACAACACACCCAGTTCGTCCCTGACCCGGATCGCCAGACTGCCCCTGGGAAACGCCCTCCTGGCCACCCGGACCGTTCTGGCCGGGAACGTCGGCCTTCACGACCACAACCAGGTCGTGAAGGCCGACGTCACGCTCGGGCCCGAATTAACCAACAGCGTCAGACGGGTGTCTCGCCGGGCCCCGGGTCGGGCTGGTCAGTAGAGCTGGATGCGGGTGACGACGATGTGCGGCGGGTCGGCGTCGGCGACGATGACGTACTCGGCGATGCCGAGCGAGCCGTCTGGGCCGATCGGCATGCGCCGCTGCTGCGGCCACTTCGCCGACGCGGTACTGCCCGGCACCTCGCCGCGGTGCTCGTTGATCACGACCGTGGCGGCCACGATCGCGCCGAACACGTCACCGGACAGACCCACATCCATGAGGAGTTCGGTGACCTCCTCGGACAGCATGCACAGCCAGCCTTCCGGCTCCTCGCCGGGCGGCTCACTCAACGGGCAGGCCCGCTTCGCGGCGGCGACGGACGGCGTCGGCCACCGAGGTGATCGACAGCGTGCCGTCGACCGCGGCCGCGACGAGCAGGTCCCCGGCCGGATCGGTGTCGAGCATCGCCTCGCACCACCAGCGCCGAAGAACGCCCTCCGCCTCCTCGGGGGCGGCGGCCAGCAGCTCGCGGTAGAACTCCATGCGACGCGCGCCGGCCAGCGCAGCCCCGATGCCCTCGGCGTTGCGCGGCACCCTCTCTGGCTCGTGCGGGTGGATCGGCTGTGCGGTCATCGCGTGCCCCTTTCGGTCTGCTCCGAGTCTGCCCGCTCGCGGCGGCCGCCGTCGACCGGCTGCGCGGGAACCGTCCCGGCCCGCTCCGCCTCCCATTCGGACCGACGGGCGACCGCCGCGCTGGCGACCACGTCGGCCAGCGCGCCGGCCAGCCGGAGAATCGCGCCCGCGCCCGCGTGGCCGATCGACGTCACGGCCACCACCTCGCGCACCTGGCTGAACGCGTCGAAGACGCTGAACGCGCCCGGACTGCGGGTGCAGGCCTTGAAGGTCCCTCGGTCCAGTTGCCCCAGCTCCCGCCGGACCTGCTCCAGCTTGGCGACGTCGACCGTCGGCCGGTCGGCGCCGCGCTGGGCCCGGATGACGGTGTCCAGGATGGTCCGCATCGCGGGGTAGACAGCGTTCCAGCGCTCCGCGATACTCTGGCACTGGCTCTCGGTGACGAACCTGTTCCGTACATCGGTGGCGATCATGTCGGATTCTTCTTTCCGCAGGTCAGAAGCCGGATGCAAGGTCGCGAGCGCGGGCATAGTGTCCCTGGAAGGCGACGGTGACGGTACCCGTCGGCCCCTGCCTGTTCTTGCCGATGATCAAGTCCATCTCTCCCGCCCGCGCGTGCTCCTTGTCGTACGCGTCGGGCCGGTGCAGCAGGATCACGGCGTTAGCGTCGGCCTCGATCGATCCGGACTCGCGCAGGTCGGCCATCATCGGCTTCTTGTCCTCGCGCTTCTCGACCTCCCTGTTCAGTTGGGCCGCGGCGATGACGATGATTCCGAACTCGCCGGCCAGCTCCTTGAGTCCGCGCGAGACCTCGTCCACCTCGCCCGTGCGGTTCTGTCCGCTCTTGCCGGACCCCTTCATGATCTGGAGGTAGTCCACGCACAGCACCGCCGGGAGCTTGTCCTGCCCCTGGAGCCAGCGCAGGCGCGAACGCAGCTGGACGATGGAGGCGGCCGGTCCGTCGTCCACGACCAGCGGCGCCTGGCCGATGCGCATGGCGGCGTCGTGGATGCGCTTGCGGTCGTCGTTTTCGTATGTGCGGTTCTTGATCCGGTTCAGCGGGACTCGGGCCTCGGCCGCCATCAGCCGCTCCATCAGCTGCGGGCGGCTCATCTCCATGGACGACACCAGTACGGTCATGCGGTACTTGATCGCGACGTTCCGGGCGATGTCGAGCAGCACCACGGACTTGCCGATAGCCGGGCGGGCCGCGACCACCACCAGGTCGCCGGGCTCCATCGGGAGCATGGCCTCCAGGTCGATGTATGGCAGCGGCAGGCGGGCGGGCGGCGGCGCGTCCATGCTGACGAGGTACTCCTCCAGCATGTCGTCCACCCACTGCACCCGCTCGAGCCCGGCGCCGGCGGAGAGCTGGGTCGCCGCCTGCATCTCGGCCTGGGCCGCGTTGACGATGTCGGCCACCTCACCCTCGGCCCCGTAGCCCATCTGCACGATCCGGGTGCCCGCCTCGACCAGACGCCGCAGCTTGGCCCGCTCGACCACGATCTCGGCGTAGTACACCGCGTGCGCCGCCGTCGGCACTGTCTGCACCAGGGTGTGCAGGTAGGAGACGCCGCCGATCCGCTCGATGTCACCGGCCTTCGTCAGGTACGCCCCGAGCGTGATCGGGTCGACCGGCTCGCCCTTGCCGTACATGTCCATGATCGCTTCGTGGATCGTGCCGTGCGCCGGGCGGTAGTAGGCCAGGTTGTTGATCCCGGTCTCGTTGACCTCGCCGATGGCGTCCTTCGAGAGCAACATGCCGCCGAGCGCGCACTGTTCCGCGTTGAGGTCCTGTGGCGGGACGCGCTCGAAGGACACCGCCTCGGGCGCCTCATCGAACAGCGAGCGGCCGCCGTCCTCGATTCCGTCGTGCTGCGTGGGTACGCTCATGGGTGAATCCCTTCTGATCTGGGTGATTCGGTCGGCGGCAGGGGCCTTACCAGGGGCTCCCCTGCCGCCGTCGTGCTGCGGAGGGTCTTAGACCAGCACCGGCGTCTTGACGTTGCTGGGGTGGCTCGGGTGGCACTCGCACTTGACCAGCCGACCGTCGTCCGACTCGCGCATGCGGTGACCGGGCTGAACGGGCTCGATGCCGTCGTTGCACTTCCCGCACCAGTCCGGCAGCGCGGGACGCTGACCGGGCAGTGAGGCCTTCGGCAGGACGAAGCACTCCAAGTGGCGCGCGAGACTGAACCAGTTCTCCCGGCTGCCCATGTCGGCGGCCGCGGCAACCAGGTGCTCCACGTCCACACCCTCGGTCAGCAGCCGGGCGGCGTCGCGGACCATCGCGCCCCGGGCGCGGGCCGGAACTGCGTGCCCGTGCTTCTGGCGAGCAGCGATCCAGGCCTCTGCCACCCGCACGTCGTCGTGGGTGTCCGGCTCCTCGGCGGCAGCCGAGGGGGCGGTGTAGTTCTCCGGCGAAGCCGAACTCTCCTCTCCTCCCGTCACCGGCTCAGCCGTGACGGTGGGGTCCGATGGGGCACCCGGGGCAGGAGAGAGAGAGGCTTCTTCGAGAGAGCTTCTTAGAGGGTGATCATTTCCGCTGGTCAGAGCGAGATCCGTTCCAGGAATCTGGGATGGCGTTCCAGATTTCTGGAAGGGCGTTCCAGTTTTCTGGAATGAGGGGTCCTCATTGGCCGTGACCTGCGCCGTTCCAGTTTTCTGGAACGGCCGCCCCTTGCCGTCGACCAGCCGCACGCGGGCCTGGATCTGCCCGTTCGGCGCGGTCTCGATCTCGGTGAGGTGCGTGGGCGGCTGCGGCGAGTTCTCCCGCCAGTCCGGCGTGTAGGCGTCGAGCTTGTCCCACGCGTTGCGCCAGCCGGTGTGCTCGGCGTCGGGCGGCAGGTCGTTGACGGTGAATCCGCGGACGATGCCCTTGGCGGCCCGCTCCTTGCCCTTGAGCTTGGTGATGCCCGCAAGCTCCAAGGTGTCCTTGGGAACGACTAGGTTGAGGTTCTCCAGCGTCTTCAGCACCTCGTACATTGCGGAGACGCTGAGGGGCTTGTCGTTCGGGCCCGGCAGCAGCCAGCACAGCTGGTCGATCGTCATACGCCGCATGCCGCTCCGCGGCCGGCGGGAGGCCTCGACCATCATCGACCGCAGCAGGCAGTAGAGCCGGAACGCCGTGTGCGTCATCCCCGGCATCAGCATCACGTAGTCGCGAATCTGGGTGTACGACCAGTAGTCCGTGATCGTGCCGGAGAACTCGTACAGGTCGTCACCGTCCGGCGCGGCGGCGACCGCCGCCAACGCCTTCTGCGGGCGCTTCAACGGGCCACCTCCTCGGCGGCCTGTGTGGTAAAGACCGCAGCGAGCGCGACCGAACGGGTCGGCGCCGCAACGCTGCGTGTCGTCGGGCGGGTGTGGAACATGGTGCGAGATCTCCCCTACGGGTGGTTTGGGGAGCCGCAGACCGGCAAGTGACGGAAAAGAGACGGTGACCTGGGACACGCTGCTGCGTGCTCATCATCGCTGGCTCTATCCTGGGATTGGTGACCTTGGGCCTGGCAGGGCTCGGGCACCGGCGTCATCGCCGACCTACGACTCTCGGGCTGTGAGGGCGTTGCGAGTCGACTTAGGTGGCCGCTCTGCTGGCAGGCAGGGCGGCCATCGGCGTTTCAGGGGGCCCGTGCCGGCCGCGAAGTTCCGGATCCGTAGCCGCTGATGGTCTTGCCGCTGGGCACTAGCCATCCTGCGATCTTGCATCGCTTACCCCGAAGCCCCGAACGCATTTTCGGGACTGGGGTCTGCCGCCGAGGAGGAGACGGCCTGGTGGCGTTCTGAGTACGAGTCACGCGTGGTGCCCTTCCTGGTTCCGTTGGTTTCACCGCTGTTGCGGCTACTCGGATCAGCGCGGCGCCGACCACCACAATCGGCTACCGCTCCGCGCAGTACCTCTCGAGGCTCGGGAGGGGAGTCTGCGTCTCGCGCATTGTCCTCCCTGAGGGCGCGCTGTGTGGTCAGCGTGCCAAATCCGGAGTGTCGACTGTGCGCAGGGGGTCATCGGTGTGCATGGCGGCCGACGCGGGGCGTTGAGCCATCCAGCCCGAAAGGCGGTGAGAGGGCGCCTCGGTTCGAACGTGCTCGAACCCCTCGTTCAGGTAGTACCGCTGCAACTTGGTGTTGTCGCGCCACACGTCCAAGCGCACCCACGGGAGCTGTTGACCTCGCGCGACCGCTCCGGCCCAGTCGAGCATGCGTCCTCCAAGTCGCTGTCCTGCCAACGCGCGAGCCGTGATGAGCTTGGCGACGTAGACCGCGGAGTCCGGGGAGTCGACCCTCGTCCAGAAGTCCGAGTCCGGACGCGCAAGGGTGATGGTTCCCAACAGCTCGCCACCATCGGCGGGCACGACCCAGGTGCGCCCCTCGGCGATGTCGATCTGCCACTTGGAGAGGGCTCGGTCCCGGAAGCCGGGCGAGCGCCATTGGTCGATGCCCGCACTGGCGAGCCACTCTTCGGCCTGGATCCGCAGCTTCATGAGCGCGTCGGAGTCAGCCGGGGTGGCCGGGCGGATGAGCTGTGACAAGGATCAGTCCTCGATCTCGTAGACGAGCGTATTAAGGTCACCTGGGGCGATGGTGACCATGCAGCGAACGGCCTTTCCGGCCGCGTTGTAGCCGACTCGAACGTGCCGCAGGACGGGAACCGTGCTGCCGGTCGGCAATCCGAGACGTTCGGCCTGATCGGCGGTCAGGGCCCAGGCTCGCAGCTTGTCCACCTTGCGTGTCTGGGCGTACTGCCTGTCCTTGATGTTGGCCAGGATGCCCCCAGGCATGGTGATGTCCTCTTCGTCCATCAGCGGCGTGTCGAATGCGACCTCGGTGGGGAACCAGCTGTCGGCGAGCTGGAAGGGTTCCCCATCGACGCGCCGGGTCCGTCGGCGAGCGACGACGAACGATCCGGGTTCCACGCCAAGCTCCGCTGCGATGCTCGCCGGCGCGCGTTCGACGCTCACCGTCGGTGTGTCCTGGCTGGGGACGCGCCCCAGTTCGAGGATCGCGGCCTTCCAGTCGTCAATGCCGTTCTCGACGTCATCGCGGCGGCTCCCGTGCTCGAACCTGTGCATGGCGAACTCGATCGGCTCGACGCGACGGACGAAGACGCCCTTGCCCTGATGGCTAGTGACGCGTCCCTCGGCTCGGAGGATCCCGATGGCCTGACGCAAGGTCTCGGGGCTCGTCTCGAATTCCGCGACCAGGATGCGAGTTGGCGGTAGCTGGCGCTCAATCTCGCCATTGTCGATGCGCGTACGCAGGACAGCGGCGATGTCTTTCGACCCCATCCGCTTCTTTGGCTGGCGGGTTGTCATGCGGAACAGAGTACCCGGCTTGTCTAGTGAAGCTACCCCGGGATGGGACTTCTTTCGTTGCCAATCCCTTTTCCGCAGGTCGGAGTTGCTTTCCGCGTACGTATGACACGCCATCAGAGACCTTTTCAGACTTGGTTGTTGACGACTTAGCCGGTGAAGGCTACGGTCTTCCCAGCTTCTCCAGTTAACTAGGGAAGTGGTTGGGAAAGGTGTGCTCGCCATACCTCCTGACCTGCGTGAACTGCGTGAAGCGCACCTCCAGAGCTGGTCTGACCAGCACGGAACCACCGTCAGATGGCGGCAGGCCGAGGGGGGAGTGCACGTCACTTGAGAACTGAAGAGGGTGGCCCGGCGACACTCCAAAGCTCCAGGTCATGGAAGGCGTGCCCGACAGGTTCGGGCTCTCCAGAGAAGAGCTGGTCTGACCAGCACGGAACCACCGTCAGATGGCGGCAGGCCGAGGGGGGAGTGCACGTCACTTGAGAACTGAACAGCGTGCCAACTGATGAGTATTTGGGCTGGATGTCGCCGGGCTCCCTCTGCAAGAGGGTGGCCCGGCGACACTCCAAAGCTCCAGGTCATGGAAGGCGTGCCCGACAGGTTCGGGCTCTCCAGAGAAGGGGTTCGAGTCCCCGCTCGCCTACCGCGCCGTCCCCCGTACGGCGCGACCCCCGACACGGCGCTCCACACGCCATATGTGCCGGGGGTCCACGGATCTACCAGCGAAGGAACTGATCCGCATGACCATCATGCCCGCCAACATGCCCCTGTCGTCCACCGGGATCGCCGAGGACGTCCAGGAGGCCGTCAACGAGGTCTTCCCCCTCTTCGAGTCGGTCCAGAAGCTGGCCCGCCTCGGTGTGAGCGTCGCCTTTGAGGTGGCGCCCTCGCGCATCGTCGCCACGATCAAGGTCGCCGCGGACGCGGTGCAGGTCCTGCCGGCGCTGCTGGAGGAGATCGACGACGCCCGCCCGGGCCAGCTGCCCGACGGCAAGCTCGTCGTCACCGGCTCGATGTGCCAGGGGACGGTCACGCTGCGGGTGCTGATCCCGCAGGAGTGGGTGACCGCCGAGGAGCTGGCCGTTCTGACCGGCACCGCCGTCGCCGACCCGTCCAACCTGCTGTGACCCCCGCCGAACAGGCCGAACTCGCCCGCAAGGCGGCCGAGGCCAACCGTCGATCCCAGCACCAGTACGGCAAGAACGGATTCGTCGCCCTGAGCTGGGGCGGAGAGGTGGTCACCGCATGAACGCCCTGCTCAACAGGCCGAAGAAGGCCGTCAGGAAATTCCGTGAACAGCGCGGACCGATGGAGAACTGGTCCGGTGAGGACTTCGACCTCCTCTACGACCTGCTCATGGTCGCGAACACCCCCGGGCCGCTGGCCCGGCTGCGACTGCGGCTCACGCTGCTGATGTGGACCAGCGCGGCACTGCCGGTCTACGCCCTCGATGAGCTGTTGTGCGCGGCGCAGAGCAAGGCCTCCGGCCGCCTGACCGCGGTCATGGACCGGCTGGACGACCGGTGCTCGAACATCGAGTCCGCGTGCAGGCGGGCCGGTGACCACGCACTGATCGAGCACATCGGCCGGGTCTTCGACTTGGTCTTGAACGTCGCCAACTCCCTTGGTCACAAGGCCGCTCGCCTCGTACGGGGCTGACGGACCGCACGCCGTGGTGGCCGCCGGGAGGCGGCCACCCGCATGAAAGGAGGTCGGTGTGGCGGCCCGTACAGCCACCCGCAAGAAGTCAGCGCCCCGCCGCCCGGTCAAGGCGGCGGTCGCGCCGCCGAAGCCCAGGGTGAGAGAAGAGGCCGAGACCTTGGCCGCTGACCTCCGCGACCGCGCCGCCGACGTGATCGACGGCGCCCGGTGGACCGGGGCTCAGGAAGCGGCGGCGCTGGTCCAGGCCGCAGAGGACAAAGCACGGCAGATCCGCCGCGCGGCGGCCGCCGACGCCAAGCGCGTCCTGGTGGAAGCCGCGGAGGGGGCCGGGGACCGGCTGCGCAGGGCCGAGGACGACGCGGACACGGTCCGCGCCGGTGCTCGGGATGACGCGCAGACGATCCTCAATCAGGCCCGGATCGACGCGGACCTCCAGACCGAGGAGGTCATGGCGGACGCCGAGGAGCAGGCCAAGAGCCTGCTCGCCGAGGCCGAGAAGCAGGTGAGCGCGGTGCTCGCCGAGGCGGAGGAGCGGGCGAACGCCCTGGTGGACCTGCGCCGAACCTCGGCGGAGGCCGCCTACCGCAAGGCCCTGGACGACGCCGCGCGCATCGTCGGCGAAGCCCAGGACCAAGCGGTGGAGATCAAGACGGCCCGGGCGGCACTCGACTCGGAGCTGGAGCTGGCCCGCCGGTCGGCCCGGCTCGACCTGGACGAGGAGCTGACCGAACGCCGGGCGGAGATCGACGCCGAACTGGCGGCACGCCGCGCGGAGGTCGACGCCGCCCGGGCAGAGATCGAGACCGAGTTCCGCAAGCTCGGCGAACAACACGAACGAGCGCGACAGGCACAGCAGGAACGGCTCGCGGTCGAGTTGGAGGACCTGCGCAAGCAGGCCGAGAGGGAGGCCCGGGCCGCCGCCGGCGGAGTCCGCAAGGAAGCGGACGACAGGCGTGCGGAGGTGAACCGGGAGCTGGAAGCCGCTCGCGCGGCTCGGCGCCTCGCCGAGAAGCGGGCGGCGAGCCTCAAGCGGACCCGGAGCCGGGGCGAGTACGTCAAGCAGGGCAGCATCTGGGTCGCCCTGGCGGCCGTGATCGTCCTGACAGCCTCCGGTGAGTGGGCGTTCGCCCGGATGGTCGGGCTGGGCGACACACCGATAGGAGACGCGGGGTGGGCCCTTCCGCTCGGTCTCGACGTCTACGCGGTCACGGCCTTCCGCATGAAGAAGGACGTGCCCTACGCGCTCGGCCTGATGGCCGCCACCAACATCACGTACCACGTGGCCGACATGACGGGCACCGGCGTGACGGTGGTCGACGGCAAGCAGCACCCGAGCGTCTACCTGATCATCGTCGCGGTGCTCGTGGTGGTCGCCATCGTCTGGCGCGTCCACCGTCTGCTGGAGGACGACCACGAGGACGAGAAGCCGTCGGCCACCCCCGCTCCCGAGGCGGACGAGCCGACGACCGTACGGGGTGAGCCGGACCGTACGGCCGCCCCCGACCCGGCCCGTACGGCTCCACCCCGTACGACCCGTACGGCAGACCGTACGGACGAGGACCGTACGGCCCGTACGGCTCCACCCCGTACGACCCGTACGGCGGCCCGTACGCCCGCACCCCGTACGGGCGGCCATACGGCCCCCGCCCGTACGGACGCCGAGGCGGTTCAGATCCTGCGGGGCCTGGACCGTGACGGCGACTACGTCACCGTCAACGCCGCCCGTACGGCGGTCGGCTGCAACCGCGACCGAGCCGTACGGCTGCTGGACGAAGCGGGGCTCCTGAGTCCCGCGGACCGCGCCAAGCACCTCGCCGCTCGCTGACCCGCGCGGCGCCGTACGTCGCAGGCCGGGCCCGCCACTGCCCCCGAGAGTCGGCGGGCCCGCTTCCCCTGAGAGGAGATCAACCCCGTGTCCGAGATCGAGAACATGAACGAAGTGCTGAACCGGGTGCCGGCAGAGTTCCGGCCCCTGCTCAACCTGGACCACCTGACCAACTGGACGCTGGACCGGCAGCGCGAGCACACCGCCGACCTGTCCGCGTACGAGGCAGGCCGCGCGGTGTTCCAGACGGTCCTTCGCTCCCAGCACATCGACGGCGACCGCAAGTGGTCCGCCCGAATGAGGGCTCGGAGGGTCGAGAAGCAGTGGAACAAGCTGGTCAAGGCCGCGCGGGACTCGGCGAGCGCGTCGGAGGCGCTGCGCACCGCATACGCCGACCACGTCCGGGAGGTGGCCGCGCTGCCCGCTCAGCGGGCGGAGCGGGCCGCAGCGAAGGCCGACCGGCGCAGCAAGGTCAACGACTTCACCGCGAAGTCGCTACACAAGACGGCCTCCGTCATGGCGCCCCGACGCGACGGCGACGAGGACACCAGCACCGAAACCGCAGGTCAGGGCACTGGTTCGGCGGCCGTGGGCCGCACGGTCCGAGGCGTGAACGACCTGTTCGACCGCCGAGGAGCCTGAAGGTGGGGCAAGTGCCCACGATCAGCCAGGCCCGCAAAGCCCGCCAGGCCGCCCACTGGGCGGAGCGGCAGCGCCTCCAGGTGGAGGCGCGGGGCGATGCGGGCCTGGCTGACGCCTGGTGGGACCGGGCCCGGGCGATCTGCAAGGCCGATCCGGAATTGTGGAATGACCTCGCGCGGACGCTGGAGAACTGGGCCGGACGCAACGACAGCGGTGACGGCGCGTAAGCGTCATCACCATCATCATCACCGAGGAGCGGACCGGATTTGGGGGCCCAAGGCGGGCGCGCGGGCGCATGGGCGCGCGGGCGCGCGAGGATCCCCTATCCGGTCACCCTCTGTCAACCCTGGAGAGCGTGTGGCTGATGACTCGCGGGACGACAACCGGAACGGCAACGTCGTCTCCTTCCGTTCCCGGGGCGGGGCCCCGCCGGGGCTTCCCCCGGTGCCTGGTGCCCCTCCCCCGGCACCTCCGACCCCTCCCGCCGAACCGCCTCCCCCGGCCTCCCCGCCGGAGAGCGGCGACGTGTGGGCCGTAGTCCCCTCCCCCCGGCGCCGCCGGTCGGCGGCGGATTCCCTGTCCGACCTCACACCGACGCTACCCGCGGTCCCCGGCTCGACGGGATCGACGGACACCGTCGCCCTTCGCTCCGAAGGGACCGCTCCTGCTCGCCGGGACAGCGACGACGCCGAAGCAGACGGTCCCGGCATCGCGGCGCTCGGCCTGGCGGCGACGCTGGCCATTGCGCTTGCTGCACTCCGGGGCACCGCCAACGCCGTGACGGACTGGCGCCAGCGGCGCCAGGAGCGGGCCACGGAACTCGCCCCGCTGCGGGAGGCCCGCCTCAAGCACCAGCTCGCGGGAGAGGAAGCGGTCGCCAAGCACAACCTCGCCATGCAGGGCCTCGGCGACAAGGCGGCCCAGAAGCGCGGCAAGTCGATCCCCTCCAGCCAGGAGTACGGCCGCAAGGCCATAGGCGGCGGCCGCGGCGGATCGGGCGGCGGCAAGGGATCCGGGCTCGGCGGGAAGCCCGCCGGCGGAACCGGCCCCGGCCGCTCGAAATCCGGGCTCGGCTCCAGCGGCACCGGGCCGGGCGGCAAGAAGAACTCGCCGAAGACGTCGACAGGGTCCGGCTCGGCTGGCGGCAAAGGCACCGGCTCGAAGTCACCGAAGTCGCCCAAATCGTTGGGCGGCTCCGGCAAGAACGGCTCGTCCGGTAAGAACGGCGGGGGATCGGGGATCAAGTCCCCCTCCGGCGGCAAGTCCCCCAGCTCGAAGGGCTCCAGCCCTGCGCTGGAGCGAGCCCGCGGCCGCCAGGACCGTGCCGCCGCCCGACAGGGCGCCAAGGTCCAGCGGCGCGCGGACCGGCAGGCGGCCCGGCTGGAAAACAAGGGGAAGGACAGGGACGCCGCCCGCGACCGTACGGGCCGGGCGAAGGACGCCCGGCAGGACACGAAGGACCGGATCCGCAACGCCAGGGTCGACGCGAAGGAGGCCAGGAAGAAGAAGGCGCGCGAGGACCGGTTCGAGGCCAAGCAGAAGGCTCGTAAGGCCAGGAACAAGGCCCGTCGCAAGAAGAAGGAGACGGTGGCCGCCGCCGTCGCGAACCGCACCACGTTGGGGCAGGCCGTCGCGAAGGCGGCTCGGCGCCGGTTGAAGAAGCGGCGGAAAAACCTTGCCCCGCCCGTGCTGACCAAGGTCAAGTCCAAGGAGAAGAAGGGGAGCAAGAGCACCGCACCGGCCGGGCCGAAGGTCGACCTGACCAAGAAGCCGAAACCGGCTGCCGGATCCGGCACCACGCCGAAGGTAGACCTGACCAAGAAGCCGAAGCCGGGCGGGACCGGAACTCCGCCGCCGGCCGCGAAGAAGCCGAAGTCCGGCGGCAAGAAGGGGTTCGGGCCCGGAAGGAGGAAGCCCCGGGTGAAGTCGAAGAAGTCTCGTGGTGGCGCCGCTGCTGGCACCACCGGACCGGCCGACCGGCGAAAGGCCCGCCGCAAGGAACGGGCTCACCGGGCGAGCGAGCGAGCCAAGGGCAAGAACACCACGACCGAGGACACCACCGGCCCCGGGTCGGGCTGGACGTTCTACGAGCGGCCGCGCGAGGGGCGTCGCAGCGCGTACGACTCCATGCGCGACACCGACCCGCAGCAGCAAGAGGAGTGGATGGCGGAGCAGGTCTTCCCGGCTGGCTACCACTCCCCCGGCCGCGAGGCAGTGACCACCGGGGCCCGGGGACTTCCCGCCGGTACCGGAAGTGCAAGCACCACGATCACGAAGGAGGCGCCCGTGGGCACCGCGCCCGCTGTGCAGACCGCGATGGACGACGGGATGAACCCCGAGCACGCGACCGAGGTCACGCTCGATGATGTCGTGGACTTCCTGGACGAGGTGGTCTCGGAGGCCTTCGCCGCGCACGACGAATGCCTCCTGCTTGCCGCACAGGCCAAAGAGCTGATGTACGCGCTCGACTCTCTCGCCGCTCGGCTGGCGGCCAAGCACAACATCATCGGCCGCCTCACCGCCTGGGCGATGAGCAAGCTCGCCGAGTCGATGGAGGTCCTCTCCCGCAAGGCCGAGGAGATGTCGGTCAAGTCGCTCCACGCGGCCGAGGCCTGCGAGACGGCGAAGACCGAGATGGATGACGCGTACCGGCCGCTCACGCAGGCGACCGCGGACGCGGGCCTGCGGACGCCGTCCGCCCGAGTCCACAACGAGAACTAGGAGGCTCCATGTCTGGAGAGATCGTTCCCCGCGGGGACACGCTCCCCGCGGTTCCCGACGCCGACCTGGGGTTCCTCAGCCTCGCCGCCGCTGTCACCTTGCTGGCGGCGCGGGCCCTCCTGCTCAAGGAAAAGATCTGGGCCCTCCAGAGTCGGTTCCAGCGCAACGCCGACAAGGCGAGCAACATGTCGGAGATGTGCGACGCCGCGGAAGTCGAGCCGCAGTTCACCGCGCTCATCATGGACGGCTCCACCTCGCTGCGGGAAGTCGCCGAAGCCTCCGGCGATTTGGTGAATGCCGCCGACGAGATGCAGATGGACGCGCAGGGCTTCAACGACGCCCACCAGGGCGAATACGGCGGGATCTACGAGGTCACGCAGTCCATGGGCGTGCAGCAGCCCAAGCCCGGATTCAACGAAGTCAAGTAACCGAATAGCCGCCCGGCCGTGAAAGCGGCGGGGGCGGAAAGCCCCACGGGAGGGGCCCCGGCGAACGCGCCGGGGCCCCTCCCCTTATTCCTCCCGGAGGGGATATGACGATGACGACCGACGTCGTGAAGGCCGACACCACCGCCGGTGAGCGGGGGCTGACACGCAAGACCGCCCGCCGCCTGGCCTGGGCGGAACGCACTGCGTACGGCGCCGCCGGCACCTGGGCCGCCATCGGCCCGCAGATGGACGTGCCGTGGTGGGCACACGGCGCGTCCCTGGCCACCGGCGCCCTCACCGGCATCGTGCTGTGGAAGCGCAGCGACACCGAGGACTGGACGCGGCGACTCACTTCGTCCATGCGGGCCCTGCCCGTGCTCGGCTGGTCGAGCGCCTACACGGCGGGCCTGCTCGCCCCCGTCCTCGACTACCCCAACGGCTGGCCGATGCTGGGGGCGGCCGCCTGGACCGCCGTGATGATCCCTATGGCGCCCTGGACACGGTCCAAGGGCATCGCGCGAGCCGTCGACAACCTCCTCCCGGTCCTCGCCGGTGAGCCGGAGGTCGTACAGGGCGAGCCGGTCACCTTCGAGGACCACATGCGGGCCCTGTGGAACCAGGCGCAGGCCACCGGGGACACCACCCTGGAAGGCATCCGGCAGTACAACCAGGATGAGCCCGACTTCGAAGCGGTCGTCCTCGCCCCCGTCGGCCAAGCCGTCCCGCGCACGCTGGACGAGCGGGCCATCGCCGGCGTCTTCGACGTGCCCGTGGACGCGGTCGCCACCAAGGCGGTCGACGGCTACGGCCCCGGCCGTCTCGCCATCCAGGTCGCGCCCCGCCTCGCCGAGGCCCGGCGTACGGCGGAAGCGCTGGAGGCCGAAGCCGAGGACCCCGGTGCTGCCCTGGAACGCATCTGGGCCGAACACGTCAACTGCACCGGCGGCGCGGCCACCAGCGTCGACCTGGTCGCGTACAGCATCGGCGAGGAGCAGATCCGGCTGCGGATCGCCGCTCCGCGCGGAAAGACCCTGCGTGTCAACCACGAGGCACTGTGCTCCGCGCTCGGTATCGACGACATCTCCCGCCTCGTCATGGAGGGCGCGGGCCCGCGCGAAGCGGTCGTCTACATCTACCGGGCCAACCCCCTTCTCCACGTCCGGGCTCCCACGGTGGAGGACCTGACGATGGACGACCGAGGTCGCATCTCCATCGGCGTTGCCCACGACGGTTCGGTGGCCCGGATCCAGCTGTTCAACTTCGACACGGGTCGGGCTCAGCACGGCATCACCGCCGGGACCACCGGCGCGGGCAAGTCCGGCCTGATGCGCATCCTCGGCGCCGCTCAGCGGATCTCCGGCGTCATCTCCTGGATGGCCGACGTCCAGGGCGGCATGTCGATGCCGGAGATGGAAGGCCGCATCGACTGGATGGCCAAGGGCCCCGCCGAGACGATGCAGCAGCTGCGCGCGCTGCACGCGGTCAAGGAGTACCGCGAGGCCAACAGCCGCGGCCGGGGAGACTTCGACTTCCACGGCCCGTGGCGCCTGATCCAGTGGACCGGCGACGAGATCAACCGTCTGCTCTCCTCCCTGGACCAGGAGGTCCGCAAGGAAGCCGCCTGGATGATCGGCGACCTCCAGAAGACCGGCCAGAAGGTGGGCATCGGCGTCGACCTCGCGGTGCAGTCCCTCCACCTCAAGGAACTCGGCGACAACCACGAGATCCGCGAGAAGGGTAAGGAGGGGCACGTTTTCCTCCTCCGCACCGCCTCGTCGTCCACCCAGGGCATGGGCCTGGACGGCATTGCCCCGATCGGCGCTCACGTGTCCCCGATTCCGGAGCGAATCTACGAGGGAGGGGGCGCCAAGGAACTGTTCGAGGGCACCGCAGCCACCGAGGGTGTACCGACCCCGGGCATGGGATGGCTGATCACCGAGGGCAAGGCGATCCTCTTCCGCACCTTCGTCCTGGCGAAGGTCAACGGCCTGTACCCGCAGCTCGAAAAGCTGATGGACGGTCGCCCGATGCCGACCCTCAGCCCGGGCGAAGCCCGCGCCGCCGGCGCCGCGTACGCCCGCCGGGGCACCGCGGAGGCAGGGAAGGCCACAGACGGCCCGTCAGCGCCCTCCGGGACGCGGGGCGGCCGGAACGAGGCCGACGACAAGGCGAAGGAGGCGGACGAGGACCTGCCCGAAGCCCCGTCGCCGATGGCGGCCACCAAGGCGAAGGCCCCCACGATCCGCGAGCGGATCCTCGCCGCACTGGAAGGGCACCCCGACGGAATGGCGCTCAAGGAGATCCGCACCGCCGTCGGCTGCGGCACCGAGGGCGGCCCCGCCACCCGCAGCGTGAACAACGAGGTCAGCACGCTCGCCAACGAGGGCGTGATCGTCGGCATCGGCAAGGGCGTCTACCACCTCCGCTGACCCACAGAAACGCAGGGGACCGGCTACTCCGTCACGAAACGGCCGGTCCCCTGCCACTCCCCCGACGCTACGAAGGAGCACCAACAAGTGAACCACTCTGACCGCCCCACGGACCTCGCGCTGAACGAAGCCCACGAGGAAGCCGAAGCAGCCCGGCTCATCGCCGAAGGACTGAGCGACAGAACGCCCGTCGCCACCTACTACAAGGACATGACGACCGCGCCGCTCACCGGCGACGCGCCGCCCGTCCCGCAGGCCGGGCGGGCGCCCATGAGCCAGAAGGCCACCGACGTCAGCGCCATCATGCTCGCCGCCGGCGCCGCGTCCGTCCCCATCGGGGGCATGACCTCGCTCGTCCTCTACACCCTCGGCACCGTCGACCCGGTGAACCTCGCCCTCGGGGTCGGCGGGCCCATCGCCCTGATCCTCGCCGTCGGCGGCCTCCTGCGCCGCGCGCACGGCATCCGCACCATCAACCACCACCACTACGAGGGCCCCGTCCACCAGGACCACAGCACCCACAGCACCAAGAACAACGGGCTGATCGCGCAGACCAAGAACGACAACCGCCGTCGCTGACCGAAGGGAACCCCGATCATGGCAACCACGCACATCGTCGTCAGCCACGGCAGTGACTTCTTCGGCGTCGACACCATCCCCGTCGGTCAGCTTCGCGAACTGGCCCAGTACGCCCGGAACTACCTACCGGCTGACGACCACCCGCCGCTCACGGCGCTGCTGGACGACGCCGGACAGCGCGAGCACAGCCTCAACGCCGACCATGCGGCTCTCCTCGCGATCCTGCTGCGCCGCATCGCCGACCACCGCCGCCTCAAGAAGGCGGTCCGCGACCTTGCGACCCGCCTGGGCATCGCGGCCGCCAACGCCGCCGCCGACCCCGAGCCCTGGACCTGGACCATCAGCACGGAAGGAACCCGATGACCGTCCCGGACAGCCCCGACAGCATCGACGCGCGTCTGGACGCGGCCAACGCCACCGTCCTCGCCGAGATCTTGCGCACGGACGCCAAGTCCGGCGTCCTGCTCACCAGCTTCTCCCTCCCCCTCGCCGCGCTCGTCGCGGCGGTACCCGGGCAGGCCTTACCGCCCCTCCTGGGGCGCCTCGTCCAACCAGCGGCGCGTCTCCAACACCCCCGGACGGGCTGAGCGGTGACTGCCGTCCCCGCCGACCTGTACGGCGCGCCCTGCAAGTCTGCTTCCCCGGCGGCGGCCTGCCCAAGTGGCTGACCGCCGCCGGCCCCGCTGCGCCACAGGCGCCGCACCGACCCCGGTCGACGGCACCAGCCGGGCGGAGGAACTCGCCGACCTGGTCGCGCTCGCCTGGTGGGAACTCCTCCAGGGCCCCGGCGACGACCCGTTCACCAAGCTATTCATCACGGCCTGCGCCCGTTACCTGAGCTGACAAGCACGAAGCGGGCCCCGTCCTCGGACGGGGCCCGCTTCTTTGCGTTCGGGGGCGGTTATGCGGCCGATGCCGTGACTGCCTCGACCTCAGTGTCTCCGGCTGCGCCTTCGGACTTCTCCTCGACAGCTGCCTCAGTTTCATCGCCAGTGAACGAGACGGTTACGCCTGCGGCCGACGATAGTGCCTCGATCAGAGACTTCACGGCGGTGCGGGTGCGTTCCGGGTCGTGCTCCAGGGCTGCCTGAACAGCCCCGGTGTCGAAAGTCCTGGCGGCCTTGGTGAGTGCCCTCGATACCTTCGCGGGGTCGATCGCTGGCAGAGCCGAGCTCGTCTCCACCTCCAAGGTGCTCAGGTAGGTGAGGGCCGCGTCCTCGGTCTTCGCCTTGTGGCCAGCGGCCTCCTTGGGGAGTGCCTCCACTGCACCCTGGACGATCGCGGCCGTCAGGCCTGCACCCTTGATCTTCAGCAGTCCCAGGTAGAGGTAGACCGCCGCTTGCACGCTGTGGGTTTCGACCAAGGGGACCAGCGCCCAGGCCTGTCCGTAGCCGAGCTTCTTGGAAACAATTGTTTCCATGCCGCCGCCTGGCTTCGCGTGGAACAGCGCCTCGGCGACGCGCCAGGTACGGATCAGCTTGCCCGCGTACTGCGGTGTGATGTCCCACTTGGTCTGCGTGTACTCCTCGAAGGTGTCGAACTCTGCCCGGTACAGCCGGGCGTCCCGCACCACCTGAAGCGCTTTGCCTGCGGCCCAGAAGGCGAAGCGCAGGTTCTCGATCGCGCTCTCGCACTTGAGGTACAGGTCCTGCTCCTGCGCGATGAGCGCCGGAGTGTCGGTGAGCTGCTTACTGGGGAGCTTGTTTGAGTCGCCGAGCGCACGCGCCAGCTCAACGACATTGTCTGGACGTCCCGGTGCCGTGGGGGCCCCGCCCACATTGATCGCCTTGCCCATCAGAGCATCTGCTCCATCGTCAGGGCCACGCGCATGAAGTCCTCCCGCGCGTTCAGAGCCGTGCCGGACATCTTGTACTCGGTCACCAAGGTGCCGTTCTCGTACGCGTGCTCGTGGATCGTGTAGCGGCGGATCGGGTCGGCGACGCGCGGGTAGTTCCGCTCATCGATCCAGGCCTTCACCTTGTTGAGCTGCTTCTCCCCCTTGTCCTTGCCGGCGTCGTGCATGTTGATGACGACCAGGAACGGGATGCCCCTCGGCTTGAGTACCTGCTCGATGGTGAACTCGCACTCGTCCCAGGTGATTTTGGACGGAGTGATCGGCACGATCGCCAGGTCTGCCACTTCCAGGACCTCACGCAGGGCATCTGCCGTCCGGCTCTTGCCCAGGGGGTCGGCACCCCATTCCGCGTCAGGGTCGATGTCCATGAATCCAGGGGTATCGACGATGATGCGGCGCCGGTCGGGATCGGCCACGATGCTCGGGAGGATGTCGAGCTTGCTCTTGGTGACGACGTAGTCGAACGGCAGTGCCTCCTCGCGCACCCCTGCGCACCACTTCTCCAGGGTGCCCTGCACGTCGATGCCAGCCGCGACGACGGGGGAGCCTACGGATTCGTCCGCGTTGGACATCACCGCCGACCGGCCTGCGCAAGCGGCGGTGTTGACCGCGATCGTGGACTTGCCCGCGCCGCCCTTCTGCTGAATGACGACGATTACCTTCGCCGTCCGGCCAACAGCTCTGGCGGCTGTGCCTGTGGCCGCTCGGAGCGCTGTGGATGTGGTCATTCGATGGCCTTCCGTTTCCGTGGTTTCACCGCGCGGTGCGGCTACTCGGATCGCCGCAAAGCTTGCCAGACGAAGACGGCCGTGGCGTGCACCGCGCTCCATGGAATGCGTGGGCCTCGTTCGAGAGAAATAGAACGAGTTGGAAACTGTTGTTTCTGCACTCAGGTCCGGCCGGGAAGTTCGGGCTGCTTGTCCTGGGTTGCTCGGTCGACCGCGGCGCGGAGTAGGTCGCCGGTGGTGAGCACCTGGGCGCGGAGTCTGTCTCTGATCTCCAGTGCGGACTGTGGCGCGGAGAGGTTCCCGGCGGCGGCCGCGAGGGCGAGTTCGGCGGGGATGCCGTCGCGTGCGGCTTCGCGTAGGGCCACGTCGACACCGTCGCCCCAGCGGTCGGCCCATTCCTGGAGGGCTTCCACGGCGTCCTTGCTGGTCCAGTACGCGGCGCGGCGCACGGTCTCGCCGAGGGTGTACGGCAGGTTCAGCGAGAGGCGATGGGTGTAGCCCCCTTCGCCCATGGGCTGGCTCGGGGGAGTGCCCCACCGGCGGCCCGGGGCGTCGACCTCGCCCTCCGGCGACTTCGGCCACTTGTGGCCCATGCCGCGGGCTCGCAGCT
Organism: Streptomyces mabaensis; assembly: GCF_053763515.1. NCBI lineage: Bacteria > Bacillati > Actinomycetota > Actinomycetes > Kitasatosporales > Streptomycetaceae > Streptomyces > Streptomyces mabaensis. The sequence goes on along the minus strand of NZ_JBSOPZ010000027.1, from coordinate 72,728 downwards.
CCTCGCGTACGGCCCGGGTGATGATGTCGTCCCGGTTGCCGCCGAACTCGACGCTGCGGCGCTTTCTGGCGACCTCCGCCCGGATGCTGCGGCGGACGGCGGCGGCCGCGCGCCGGGAAAGGCCGGGGACGAGCAGCTCCCGCCGGCGCTCGCTGATCCAGGCCTCCTCGCGATCCCGCTCGTCCTTGGCGTGCTCGTTGAGTCGCTTCAGGGACGCCTCAGTCACGGCCACGTGGAACTTCACCTTCGCCATGCTCGCCATAGTGGAAATGTAGCCAGATAATTGAGCCACGTACTGCTCCGGCCGTGTCGCGGGCGACGTAAGGCGGTTGCTGGTGCGGCAGAGGAAAACCGCTGTTGGTGAGTCGTAGGGTCAAAGAGGATGGATCACGTCCGGCCGTTGCTGAGCATCCGGATGCGGCCGGGTGAAGCCTCTGGTCCCGTCCGTGGTGACGGCGTGCCGGGCGGATCAAAAGTCTGTGCCCTACCAGCACCACGGGGGAGAACGCGCATGAGCATCGGAGGAGTGGAGCCGCCGCTCCGCGAGGACGAGGAGAACCGTAGTGACGCAGCTGAGCAGGCACGGGCGGACGGCTCGGGAGTATTGGCAGACGTACAGGCCGCAGGCGCTGGAGGAGCTGGGGGGCCCGGAGCAGCAGGAGGAGTTCTTCCAGGCGCTGGACCTTCGGGTGACGGAGGAGATCGGGCAGCGGACGACCGAACTGCTCCAGAAGCTCCCGATGGAGCAGCGGGGGGCGGCGCGGCGGGTGACGCGGTCGCAGGCGCAGGAGCTGGTGTACGCGGAGGAGATCTGGCTGGAGAAGGAGCCGGGGACGGAGCACCGGGAGATGTAGCCCCGCCCCGCTTCCGGCCGGACGGTCAGCAGGATCTTGCCCCGTCCGGGCAGGGGGAGCGGGCCCGCGCCAACTTGGCGGCCCTGGAGGCGCTGCGCGTCCTGGAGGGTGAGCGGCGCCCGGCGTCCGAGCAGGAGCAGCGGGTTCTGGCGCGCTGGTCGGGCTGGGGTGCGCTGCCGGTCATTTTCAACCCGCGGCCGGCGCGTGAGGCCTTCGACGCGGACGACGCCTACGAGCGGGCCGCCGCGCGCTGGGACGCCGTCGGTGACATGCGCGAGCAGATCCAGACCCTGCTCACGGAAGACGAGTGGGCGGCGGCCCGCCGCAACACGATCAACGCGCACTACACCGACGCCGACCTGGTGCGCTCGATCTGGGGCGCGGTCCGCGGCCTGGGCTTCAAGGGCGGCCGCGTCCTCGAACCGGGCAGCGGCAGCGGCAACTTCATCGGCTTCGCCCCAGTCCTCATGCGTGACCCGGTGCAGATGACCGGCGTGGAGGTCGAGCCGACCACCGCGGCGATTGCCCGCCGCCTGTACCCGGACGCCGAGATCATCACCAGCGGTCTCGAAGAGATCCCGCTCGCCGACGGCGGTTTCGACGGCGTGGTCGGCAACGTGCCCTTCGGCCGGTATAAGCGGTTCGACAAGGTCCACAACGCCGACCTGAAGCTCTCGATCCACGACCACTTCGTGCTGAAGTCGCTGTACGCCACCCGCCCCGGCGGCATCGTCGCGCTCATCACCTCCCGCTACACCCTGGACGCGGAGTCCCCCGAGGCGCGCGAGCGCATGTATCAGCTCGGCGACCTGGTCGGCGCGGTCCGCCTGCCGGCCCGGGCGCACATGGCGGCCGCCGGGACCGACGTGGTCACGGACGTGCTGTTCCTGCGGCGCCGCATGGACGGCGAGGAACCGGGAGACGCGACCTGGCTGACCGCCACCAAGCGGGCCCTGCCCGGCCACGACGACGAACTCGCGGTCAACACCTACTTCGACGCACACCCCGAGTACGTGCTCGGCGAGCTGCGCGCGGGCTCCAGGGAGTGGGGCCCCGACGTCACGGTCGTCGGGCGCACGGACCAGACGCCGGCCGAATCCCTGGCGGCGGCCGCGGCCGCCATCGCCGTGGAGGCGGAGGCCGCCGCGCTGACCGCCGTTGCGGACCAGCGCACGGAGCCGGTGCAGACGATCGTCACCGGCGGCACGGAGGATGCCCTGGGGCTGGACGCCGAGGGCAACCCCACCATCATCGACGGCGGCCGCCCGGTCCCGCTGGAGGTCCACCCCGACCAGCGCGAGCAACTGGTCAAGCTCATCCGCCTCAAGAGCCTGACACTGGCCCTGTATGAGGCGGAGGCGGCGACCCCGGAGCCCGGCGAGACCCCGCAGCTCGCCCGGCTGCGGGCGGAACTGCGCGTCGGGTGGCGGGACTACCGCAAGGGCCACCCGCCGCTGACCAAGCCGCGCCAGCACTACAAGTTCACCCCTGCCGAGGCCCGGGCCCGCGCCACGGCGCAGGGCCTGAAGGACGTTCCCGAGGGGTGGAAGGCGCGCACCGCCTTCGCCTGGATCGATGACGACCCCGACGCCTCGCTGCTGTTCGGCCTGGAGGAGTGGGACGAGCGGACGGGCAAGGGCACCGAGCAGCAGGTGCTGCTCTCCCGCGTCCTGGAGCCGCGCCGGCTGCCGGTCCGGGCCACCTCGCACGAGGACGCCATCGCCCTGGCGATGGAGTACGACGGCGGCCGGCTGGACATGGCGCGCGTGGCCGGCCTGCTCGGCACGGATGCGGAGAGTGCGGCCGCGCAGGTCGCCGACGCCGGGCTGGCCTACCGCGACCCGGAGCAGAACAACGCCTGGGAGCCGAGTCACCGCTACCTGTCCGGCAACGTCCGCACCAAGCTCGCGGCCGCCAAGAAGCAGGCTGTCGGCGATCCGACGTTCCTGGGCAACGTTGCCGCCCTGGAGCGGGTCCAGCCCTCCGACCTTGCCCCTTCCGAGATCAAGGCCAAGATCGGCGCCCCGTGGATCCCGGTCGACGTCTACAACGACTTCCTCGCCCACCTCGGGTTCGAGGACGCCAGCGTCCTGCACGCGGGCGGCACCGTGTGGGAGGTCCGCGGCGCCAAAAGCGGCGACCTGGCCCGCACGGAGTGGGGCACCGGATCCCGGCCGACACAGGACCTGTTCACCGCGCTGCTGCGGCAGACCGAGTCGACCATCCAGGTGACCTACCGCGACAACGAGGGCCGCACCTACGTCGACAAGGACGCCACCGACGCGGCGCAGGAGAAGGCCAAGCTCATCGCCGAGGCCTTCGAGGACTGGGTCTGGAACGACAAGTCCCGGGCGGCCCGGCTCGCGAAGCTCTACAACGAGATGTTCAACAACCTGGTGCTGCCGGACTACTCCGGCTCCGCGCTGACCCTTCCCGGTCTGATCAGCGACTGGACGATGAAGGAGCACCAGAACGCCGCGATCCGCCGGATCGTGCACGAGCCGACCGCGCTCCTCGCGCACGTCGTCGGTGCGGGCAAGACCGCGACGATGGCCGCCGGCGCGATGGAGCTGCGCCGCACCGGCCTGGCGAAGAAGCCCGCCCTGGTCGTCCCCAACCACATGCTCAAGCAGTGGACCCGCGAGTTCAGGCAGCTCTACCCCAACGCCAAGATCCTGGCGATCTCGGCGTCCGACCTGAACGTGAAGCGCCGCGCGAAGTTCATGGGCCGGATCGCGGGCGGCGAGTGGGACGCGGTGATCCTCACCCACGAGGCGTTCAACCGGGTGCCGCTGCGGCCCGACAACATGCGGACCTACCTCGATCAGGAGATGCGGTCGCTGCGCAGCCAGCTGGACATCGCCGCCGAATCGGGGATGGGCCGCAACACGGTCAAGCAGATCGAAGAGAGCCTGGCCAACGCCGAGGCCAAGCTCCAGCAGCAGATCGAGTCCATGGGCGACGACAACGGCGTCTTCCTGGAAGACACCGGCGTCGACTACCTGTTCCTGGACGAGGCGCACGAGTACAAGAACCTGCGCACCGTCTCGGCGATCCCCGGCGCCGCGATCCAGGGCTCGGCGAAGGCCACCAAGCTGCACATGGTGCTGTCCTGGCTGCGCGAGACGAACGAGTCCGAACGCGTCGCGACCCTGGCCACCGGCACCCCGATCGCCAACTCGGTGACCGAGGCGTACGTCCTCAAGCGCTACCTGGCCCCGAAGCTGCTCGAAGACATGGGGCTCGACGCCTTCGACAACTGGGCGGCGACGTTCGGTGAGGTCGTCTCCAACCTGGAGCCCGACCCGAAGGGCGACGGCTACAAGTACAAGGCGCGGTTCAGCCGGTTCTTCAACGTCCCGGAGCTGATGGGCGCGTACCGGACCTTCGCCGACGTGCAGATGGCCGAAGACCTGGACCTGCCCACCCCACCCGTACGGGAGAACGAGGACGGACAGCGGGGCGAGACGGTCCTCATCCCGCCCACGCCGGCGCAGCGCGAGTTCATCAAGCAGCTTCCCCACAAGCCGTGGGTGCGCAAGCCGGGCGGCGTGCTCAAGGCCCTCGGTGAAGGCCTGCGGGCCTCCGTCGACCTGGACCTGGTCGACGCCACCGACGCACTGCGCGGCCTGGGGATCAACCCGAACCAGATCACCAGCACCGACCCCATGACCGGCGGACCGGTGCTCGACTACACCAAGGTCGCCGAACTCGCCGACGCCGCCGCCACCGACATGCGCTCCATCGGCGGCAGCAAGGACATGGGCAGCAAGATCCCCTACGCCGCCGAGAAGATCACGGAGATCTGGCACGAGACGAAGGACATCGTCTACCCGATCTCCTCGGACAACCCCAACCCGCAGGACCTCCCCGGCGGCCTCCAGCTCGTCTTCCTGGACGAGGGCACCCCGGGCAGCACCGCCAAGCACTCCGCCAACCTGTACGCGGACCTGCGCGACGAACTGGTCGCGCGGGGGATGCCGCGGGACTCGATCCGCTTCATCCATGAGGCGGGCACCGACCGCAAGAAGGAGAAGCTGTTCGCCGACTGCCGTGCCGGGCGCGTCCGCGTGTTGATCGGAAGCACGCAGAAAATGGGGACCGGGACCAACATTCAGGACAGGGCGGTCGCCCTGCACCACCTGTCCTATCCGTGGCGGCCGGCGGACATGGCCCAGCGCGACGGCCGGATCGAGCGCCGCGGCAACCTCAACGCCCCGTGGGTCGACAACACCCCCGACGACGTCCGCGTCCTGTACTACATCACCGAGCGGACCTTCGATGAGTTCCGGCTGACGACGCTCGCCCGCAAGGCGCGGTTCATCGGCCAGATCCAGCGCCGCGACTTCAGCATGCGCGAGATCGAGGACATCGGCGCCGACGCCCTCAACATCGGCATGCTCGCCGCTCTTGCCTCCGGTGACCCGGCGATCCTGCAACTCGCCGAGGCCACCGCGGAGCGGTCCCGGCTCCAGGGGCTGGCCCGCAGCTGGGACCGCGCGCAGGACAGCCGCAGCCAGCAGCTGAAGGACATCGACGACTTCCTCGGCCGGGCGGACTTCGCCCTGGAACGGATGCGGGAGGCGGCACCGAACCGCCGCCCCACCAATGGCGACGCCTTCGCCATGACCGTGGACGATGCGACCTACCGGTCCCGCGACACGGCCGCCAACGCCCTCGGTGCCCGCATGGCCGCCATCGCAGGAGACCAGTCGATCAGGCCCGGGCAGCGGATCCCCGTCGGCACCCTGGGCCGGCAGGACTTCCACGCGGAGATCGCCTACGGCTCCAGCGGCCGCCGCCAACTGCGCCTGCGCTTCGCCTGGGGGCACGTCGTCCCCATGGGGCAGCGCGAGGACCGCGCCCAATGGCAGGCCTCTACCGTCACCCCGTCCAACGGGCGCGGCGCCATCCAGTCCCTGGAGCACTTCCTCAACCACCTGGACGGCGATCTCGAAAAGCTCGACGCGTCGGCGGCCTCCCAGCGCGGCCGCCGCGAGGAGATCGCCGCGAACCTGCGGCTCAAGGATGACAACCCCTACCGGATCCAGGCCCGTTCCAAGGAGCGCCAGGAGCGGGCCCTCGGCAAGCTCGTCGTCGCCAACGAGAAGGAGGCCGCCCTCGCCGAACGCGTCGAGCGCGCCGGGAGCGTCAGCGAGGAGGCGGCCGAAGAGGGCAATGAGGAACTGACCGCCCTGCGCGAGCAGATCGCCGCCCTGCGCAAGGTCATCACCGACGAGGACGAGCTACAGGCGCGAGCCCAAGGCCTCGTGCAGCCGGACCGCGACGACACCGCATCCGAACCGGCCTCCAGCGAGGAGACCGCGCAACCCGAGGCGGCCGCCGACACCTCGGCCCCGGCGAACACCGCCGACCGTCAGGAGGTCCCCGGCGAACCGCAGGAGCAGCCGGGCACCGAACAACCCGGCACGGACGTCGGCACCTCGGCCGAGAGCCAGGAAGTACCCGCCCCAGAGGAGTCCAGGGAACAGCGGTTCCGTGAAGCCGTGGAGGACCTCTTCTCGGGCACCGCGCCGGGGCCGGGAGAGCCCGGCTCGCAGGACGAGGAACCTGCCGCAGGGGACGACGACCCCATCATCGATCAGATGATCGCCCAGGACATGGCGGCGATGGCCGGAGCGGGCTGGACAGAGGTGGTGCAGCCCTTCGCGAGCCAGTCGGAGGCCATGGTCGAGCGAGAACACGTTCAGGCCGTCTACGAGGGGTGGGCGGCGACACAAACGGCACTGCCGATGCTGGTCGACGCCGAGGGGGAGCTGACCGACGAAGACTCCCGGATCACCAACCCCGCCGGCCTCGTCGCCTCATGGCAGCACCGCAGCCGGGTCGCGGCTGAGACCGCGGGCCCGACTGGCGGGCGGATGGTGGTTGAGCAGTTCGAGGGCCTGGCCCAAGCGGCCCGCCGCGCGGACACGTACTTGGCCGAACGCGACGCGTATGCCACCGAGCGGGATCGGGCGCTGCTGCTCCGGGTGGCGGACGTCGCCGGCCGGTACGCGCAGCGGCTGTCCGCCACCCTGGACGTCCTGGCGCAGCAGCGGGCAGGCGAACGCCAGGAGAGCCAGGCCGAAGTGCACATGATCGAGGTACGGGCGCTGGAGAGCGTTATGGAGTACCTCGGCGACCAGGGCGCCGACTTCCGCATGGACCGGCGCAATGCCACCATCACCGACCGCGAGGCCGCCGGTACGCAGCTGCGGGACGACCTCCTTCGGACCATGAGCGAGTTCGCCGACCTGCCTCCCGAGAGGCAGAACATCAACCCCGACTTCCGCCTCATGTACGCCAGCATCCGAGGCATCCCGCTGTACGTCGGATGGAGCGGCATCGGCACGCCCGAAGCTCAGGCCGTGCTGGGGTTCGATCTGCTTCCGCTGCTGGACCGCGACAGCATCACCGCCGCCGAACTGGAGGCGATGACCCCGACGCAGCTGATCGACCGCCTCGACGGCAAGCTCGCCCTCGACGCCCTGGGCACGGTCCGGGACCGCGAACTGGCAGCGGTCCAAGACCTCCTTGCCGCTGGGGCACAGGGGCAACAGGGCACGAGGACGGACGACGCGCCCACCACAGAGACCCGCGGCCCGAACGCCGATCCCGAGCAGCTGGACCCGTGGTGGGAGGCCTCCAGCGACGAAGCGGTCCCCGACGGGCACCAGCCCTTCACGGACAGCTCGGTGCAGCTGGTGCCAGGCGACACGGTCCGCGCGGGCTGGCGCATGTACATGGAGGACCGGCAACTCCACTACCACACTGTCACGATCGAAGAGGGGCCCGATCCGAGGGACGGCTACTACGTCGGCCGCAACGAGGACGGCCTCCGCCGTCGCCTCCACCCCCGCAACATCGTCGCCGTCCCCGACGGCTCACGCCTGCTGCCGGGCAACGCCCCTGCGCCGGAAGAGACCCCGGCCCCCGCGCCGGCGGAAGCGCAGACCACCGAGGCGGCGCCCCACCAGGGCCTGATCGACGCGCTGGGCGACCGTGTCTCGCTCACGCACATCGGTGGCCCGCAGCCCGACGCCGAACCCGCCGAGGAACCGGCCGCTCCGGTGCCGACGGAGGCGGAGGAGCACACCGAGCCCTCCCCGGAGATGGCCCGCAGCGCGGCGGTCCTGCGGTACTACGAGCCGCTGCTGAAGCGCCACAAGCTGTCCGGCAAGGACGTCGTGGCCTACATCGACCGGCCCGGCGTCGGCTACACCTACGACCCGGACAACCCGCTCCTCGACCTCGTGCACGAGATCGGCAAGGTCGGTGAGCGCGTCGGCGGCAGCTTCCGCATCAGCTACAACGAGTGGGTCAACTACCAGGTCGGAGACAAGCGCGCCGCGCAGAGCGAGCAACTGACCAACCTGAGCCTCGACCTGTACACGCTCTACGGCGGCGAGACGGAGCCGCTGTTCGAGGTGGACCTGGAGTCGATCCTCGCCGCACCGCCCGGCGCCGTGATCGACCTGCCCGAGGAGACCGCCCGGGAGCAAGCGCCGTCCGCCATCGTGATCAACCACGATGCCGAGGGCACCACGGTGAAGGGCACCCGCGGGGACGACCAGCCGGTGCGCAACGCGCTCAAGGAACAGGGCTTCCGCTGGTCGCGCCGACAGAGTGTGTGGTACCAGCGGCGCGACACGCCCCTGGATGCCCGGGAGGACGCCGTACGCGGCCTTCGGGACTTCCTCGACCGGATGGGCACCGCCTACACCTACAACGGTCCCGAACCCGCACCGCAGGACACCGAAGAGTCCACCAAGGCCCCGCAGGAGACGACGCCCGCGGCCGCGACCGGCACGGAACCGGCCGAACCCTCCCTCCCGGCCGCTGTGGAGGCCTCCGAGACGACCGCAGAGCCCGGGAGCGATCCCGGAACGGAGACGGACACCTCCCCGGGCGTCGCCGTGCCCGGGCCCGGGCCGGGCACCGACGAACCGCAGCCCGTCCCGCCGGCCGACGCCGAGACCGACGTGCCCGCCCCGGCCGCCGCCGACGACGCGGCGGACAGCGATGCCGACGAAGAGGCGGACGACCCCGACGAAGCGGCCGCCGACGGCGAGACCGACGCCGAGAACACCGTGATCGTCCAGACGCCGGACGGACCCGGCAGGGTGATCGGGACGGACGGAGACCTGGTGCTGGTCTCCACTCAGTCCGGCACCCGGGTCTACGAGGGTGCCGAGGTGCAGTGGCCAGACGGCACCGCCCGGCCCGAGGACGGCGAGTGGGCGGCCAGGAGGCGGCAGAACGCGGCGGACCTTGCGCAGGCCTCGACCGCCGAAGGCATCGAGCTGCGCTACGGCGACGGCAACCGGCTGGTCGACCTGGACGTGGAGGCCGGGCACGGCACGGTGGTCGACGCCGACGGCGCGGTCGTCGGCTGGGTGCGCGCCCGCCTCGGCGACGACGGCCGCCGCTACTGGTGGGGCCAGGACGCCCGTGGCGGCGCCCCCGACGACATGCCCTTCCATGAGGCACTGCCCCCTTCCGCCGGCGTCCCGGCGATCCGTGCCGCCGGGAATGTGCGTACCGACAAGAACGCGGTCAAGGAACCGGCGCATCGCGGCCCGATCTCTGCCGAATACGCCTTCCGCGAGGTGCGCCTGACCACAGCTCAGGTCCGGGAGCTGCGGCAGCTCACCCTCGACAGCAGCTACTCGGACGGCACGCCGGTCGAGCCGCCGGAGTGGGTGGCCGCGCACCGCAAGTACCACCTCAACGTCGCGCAGATGCAGGCCCTCGGCGAGGCCGCCCAAGCCGCTGCGGACGCCTTCCCGGGCATCACGGCGGAAGAACGCCGCACCGCGAAGGTGCTGCGCAACGCCGCCGAGCGCTTCGAGTTCGAGGTGTACGACACCGCCCGGTGGCGGGCCACCATCCCCCCGATCGGCGAGAGCGACCCGTACGCCGGGCCCTACCAGCCCCGTCCCCGGACGGAGGTTGCCGAGGAGCAGCAGGCGGCGCCGGACACCCCTGCCCCCAGCGCGGAGCCCGCACCGGCCGTGACCGAGGCCGCTGCCGACGCCCCGGCGGACGGGGGCGAGCTGGAGCCCACCGCCGCGGCGGCAGAGCCCGGCCCGGCACCGACCGACGAGCCGGATCTCGAAGCGGCCGCGCACCTGGTCGGCCCCGCCCCGTACTGGCGGATCGTCGGCGCGGAGACCGACGACCAGGCCACGGTCCGGTTCGGCGGGCCCGAACGCCTGCGTGCCTTCGCCGCCCGCGTGCAGGTCGTGCCCGCCCCGTCGGCCCTCACAGAGACCAGCGCCGACGTGTGGATGGACGGCCGCATGATCGGCCGGATCTCGGACCTCAACGACGTCGGCGAACCCACCGGATCGGGCGCTCAGCCGCTGTGGAGCGCGGAGCCGATCTTCGGCACCATTGAGCGCCGTCTGTCCGGTCTGGCCCGCTTCCGCAGCCAGGAGGCGGCCCTTGCCGAACTGGCGGTACGGGCCCTGCGTACCGGCCCGCCCATCCCTGACCGGCTGGACGAGGACATGACCGCCTCGTTCACCAGGCACCTCGTGCGCCCGAACACGGGCATCCCGTCCCTGCCCGATGCGATGAGCGGCGACGCGGCGGCCGCCGCCCGGCACGCCGAACTGGCGGACATCCTGGCCGCCTTCGAGCAGGGCAGCAGCAACAGCGGGAGCATCGCCGAGGACCTGGCCGTCGCGCACGACAGCCTGCTGTGGCTGTCGGCCACACAGCCCGATGCCGACGTGCGGGACGACCTGGAGACCCGGGCCGACACGATCAGCACCTACCTGAACTACTTCCGTCCCGAGGACCCGCGGGCCGCACAGAACCGGGTGAGCGACCCGCCGGACACTGCCGTGCCCGACCGTACGGCGGCCGCCGACTCCGCGTCCGAAACCACCGGAGCGGCGGAGGAGGAGGGGCAGCTCGATCTCTTCCCCACCGAAACGCCGGACGCCCCGGCCCCCCGTCGCCCCGCCCGTCGGCGCGGCGGAAAGAGGACGGAGCCCGCGATCCCGCCCGGCACCGACGGGGGCCCGGAGAAGGGGCGTCTGGGCGTGTACGGGCACGCCGACCATGGCGAGTGCGAGCGCTGCGGCACCCCCGACACCGCCCGGTACACCGTGGTGTGGCACTGGTACGGCCGGGACGAGATCAGCGGCGACATGGCCGCCGAGTGCGCGCCCTGTGTCGAGCTGACCACGGGCCTGGCTTACCAGGAGATCGCCCGACTCGCCGACGCGGCTGAAGTCCGGCGCGGCGGTCGCCGCATCCAGCCCGGCCCGTACCCCGAGCGTGACGTCACCGTGGCCCGCACGGCAGACAACGAGTGGACCTCCGTCCACCTGCCCACCGGGAAGCGCTACCGCTCGGCGCAGGAGTCGGAGAGCGGCTACCGGGGCTACGTGACCCGCGACCTGCATGGCGTCTCGTACGGCGTGGGCCCCGATGTCAGCGTCGCCAGGGAGATCGCCACGCGGGCGGCGCTGGGCCACACAGCGGAGACTCATCCCAACGCCGGCGACAACTGGGTGTACTTCGGCTACCGCCAGGACTGCAAAGCGGCACCGCTGTACGAGGGCGAGACCATCACGGTCCGCATTGACGGGCGGCGCCTGCGCGGCCCGTACGAGCACGGCCCGCGCTGGGACCTGACCGTCGCCGGGTTCGCGTACGTGGTGGAGATGGTCTACCAGCAGGGGCAGCCCGGCGACGACGGCCATCGCCTGGTCGTGACGGGCCCGGACCAGACCAGCGCACGGTATGTGCAGTGGGACGGCGTACTGGAATGGGCCCGCGAGCACGCCCGTGGTGCCGAGGCAGGGCGGTCGAGCACGCTGACCGCAGCGCCGATCGAAGCTCCGGCCCCCGCCGAGCAAGAGGCGTTGGCGGAGGGCGAGACGGCCGCCGACGACGGGCAGCTCTCGCTGGTCGAACCCGCCGATGCCCCTCCCGCGCCAGCCCCTGCGGCCGGGGGCCCGGGCGCGGACGCCGCCGTGGAGGAACCGGCCCCCGACACCGTGCCCGTCAACGAGCCGATCGCCGAAGCGGCGGCGCAGGACGACGCTCCCGTACCGGACCGCGAGCCGGACGGGGAACCAGACCAGGAGGACGCAGTGGCAGACGAGCCGGACCCCGCATCCGTCACGACGGACGTCCCGGCCGCCGATCCGCCGTCGGCCGTAGCGGTGGGCGACAGCCCCGTCCTGGATGTTGAGGACCCGCCTGCGCCTCGCAGCTACACGGAGGTGTTCCCGCTCCCCGCTGACGCCGCCTACCAGCTCCACCTGACCGGCCTGGAGGGGCAGGGTCCCAACGAGGGTGAGCTGCGGTACGGCGAGACCACGATCGCCGCCGTACGCCTGTCCGCCTCCGGGCGCTGGTTCGCGCGCCTGACGGTCGACGGCCTGCCCGCCGACGTGACGGCCCTGAACGGCTCACCGCAGGACGCGGCGGGCCAGGGCGCCGTGATGTTCGCGGCCTTCTCCGGAACGCCGTACGGCGTGCAGCCCGGCGCGGCCGCCGACTACGGATCGCTGACGCGGGCGGACGTGCTGCGCGGCGAGCTGCGAGCCGCCGCACTGGGACACCTCGACACCATCACCGTCGCGGTCGCCCGGGTGAGCGCGGACTACACGCAGATCCCGCAGTTCCAGGAACTAAGCGCCCGACTCAACGACCTGGCCGCAGCGGAGATCGACGCCCACAACTCCCGGCAGATGGCCGCCAACCTTGACGCCGTTCAGCAGGCGGTCAACGCCTGGGGCGGCACGCTGCCCGTGGACCCCGCCCTCGATGAGCGTCAGCACCTGGCGTTCCCCCTCGCGCACCTGTTGCACGACACCACGCGTCTGCACGCCCGCCTCCAGGCCACCCTGGACGCGGTCCAGGCGGAGCGGACGGCCCTCCAGCGCGAACAGGAGGCCGCCGCCGCAGCGGCGCCGGCGGAACCCGCCCGCGAGGAGAGCGTGCAGCAGACACCTCCGCCCCCTGCGGCGCCTGAGCCGGTACGCGGCCCGGTGGTCGTGCTCGGGCTGCGGGAGGCCAGCGAGGGACAACTCGTGGCCATGGTCAACACCGAGGACGCCTCGCAGGCCCTGGTCCTGCCCGGCGTCACGTCCGCAGACCTGCCGGGGATGCCCATGCCGGTCCGGGTGGAGGTGCCCATGCTGATGCGCACGGCGCAGCAGGCCGAGCACCTGGTGTCTGACGAAGAGACGCAGGCATGGCTCGCCGAGCACCTGCCGGGCGGCCCGCTCGCTCAGGCCTGGAGCAGCGACGCGGTGCGCGCGACGCTCGTCGTCGTGGTGCGCGACGTCCTGCGGGAGGGCATGGCGCCCAGCGTGGACGAGGTCGCCGCCTGGCTGGTGACCACGGCCGCCGAACAGGACGGCTTGCTCCAGGCCGCCCAAGCCGCCGCCACCGTTGAGGACTTCGCGCCACAGTTCGCGCGGGCCGCCGACGCCCTCGTGGCCAACACCGGCGGCTCCGAGTTCCTGCTATGGACCTACCTGGGAGACGAGGGGGCCCGCCGAATCCAGGTGCTGGCCCTGGCCACACAGAGCGCGTATGAGCAGCTGCGCGTCCTGCCCGCACCTGCGGACGCTCCTGGCCCGGAGCGGGCCCCGACTCCGATCGAGAACGAACCGCCTGCCCCGAGCCCCGAAGCACCGGAGGACCCCGAGATGGCCGCACCCGCCCGTCCCGCGAAACCCGAGAGTTCGGAGCCCGCCGCCCCGACGTCCGCCGACACGGGCGCGGCCGCCGAGCCGGGCGACCAGAAGCCCGAGCTCACCGAGATTGCGGAGCCCGCCGCCCCGGCGCCGACCGGGGAACTGCCGCTGTGGACCGGCCCAGAGGAGACCTCTGAGCAGACGGAGGACCGTCCGGTCGACGTCGTCGCGGAGTTCGCCGGCGTCCAGGAGGCGTGGGACGAGCACGTTCCCGCCGACAAGGGCACGAGCGAGGACCTGTTCGCCGACGTGCAGGCAGACCTGCTCAAGCTCCAGCAGATGCTCGCCGACGCCGTCGCCGAGACCGCGCCCGCTCCCGAGGCGCCGCCGGTCACCACCGTGCAGCCCGCTGCGGCCGCGGAGTCCGCACCCGCGCCTGCGACCGCACCGCCCTCCGGCGAGCAGGAAGCGCCGAAGGCAGACCGCGACCCGCAGAAGGAAGCGGGCGCGGTGAACACGGCGCTGCGACAGGCTGACGAGCACGCGCCCGCTCTCCAGGACTTGCCGGAGTGGCAGCGCATCCAGACGGTCCGGGGCGCCTTCGGCAACCTGATGCGCGTCATCAAGGAACGAGCGGGGGAGCACCTCGACAAGCTCATGGGCGACGGCCGCGTCGCCGACTTCTTCCGCCGGGTCTCACTCCGCGCGTGCGAGAAGGTCGCCGGATGGGCACAGGCTGGTGCGGACCGGCTCCGGCGGGACGACGAACGCGGTACGGAGCAGCGCGAGGACCTGCCGAGCACCGATGCACTGCTGCGGCTGGGAGATGCGGCCCTCGAGTACAGCGGTCCCCGACGCGGCGGCACACCGCCCCCGCCCGCGAGCGGAGCGCCGGACGCGGTCGACATCCCGGCGATGCGCAGGATGGGGGAGGCCCTGAACCGGCCCATGCCCGGCGACACCAAGCGTGTCTCCACGGCGGCCGCCCGGGGCCGGTCGACCACGACCGCCAAGCGGGGAGCGAAGGGGGCGAAGAAGTCGGCCAACGGCAGCGAGCAGGCCGAACACCTCCGCCGCAGCGGCGAGCAGCAGCAGGCGACCAAGCCCAACCAGCAGCGCTGACCCGGCTCTGGCCGGGCGCCGGTGACGACCAGTCGCCCTGCGCCCGGTCGGACACCGTTTGTTTGGTCATTCTGGCCAGATAACCCGCACGGCCCTGCGGTCCCCCGGCAAAGCCGTGAGGCCGGCAGCAGGGAGCGTGGCACGGGCGTTGACGCCTCACCCCCCATGACTCACCTCTTAAGAGGTGAGTCATGGGGGGTGAGTTGGCGGTGGCTCGTGTCCATCGCGCAGCCCTGGGGGCTTCAGTTGCCCTGCTCAGCGGCCTCCGTTCGGCCCTCCTCAACGGCGATGCGGTCCAGCAGCGCCGCCTTGCGTTCGATCAGGCGCGCACGAGCTGCCGGGTCCGGAGGCGTGTGCACGTCGCGGTACAAGTGGTTGACGGCGTCGAGGACCTGGACCGTCTCCTCCTGCGTGGACAAGACGGGCAGATGACCGGTGACGGGATGGTCCGTCTCACGGTGAGCCGGAACGTGCTCACGCGCCCACTCATCGAGGCTCCGCCCGGTGGCGGTGGGCCCATAAGCGGCCTCATGCAGGCGCCGACTGCGGGACGCGGCACCCGGCCGGGCCGGGTAGAACGGCTCCTGAAGGGCCTGCTTCCACTCCCGCTCTGCCTCGCGGTACCGCTCGTGCGCGGACTGCTTCTTGATGTCCAGCTGTGCGGCGATGGCCTCCCAGCTGGTGCCCCTCTCCCGCTCATAGATCACGGCACGGGCCAGCACCTCCTGTGCCTGGTGCACCAGAGCCAGCGCGTCGCCGACCTCTTCCCCGGGCACGGACCATGCGTCGATGGTCGTCGGCACGCCGGCGGCGGCCCGGGCGGCCAGGTCGCGCAGCTCGTAAGAGAGGACGAGGCGGGCCAGGGCGGTGCGGCTGTACGCATACCGCTCGCTGTCAGGGGCGTACTCAGCTTCTGCCATGCGCGTCAGGCTATACCTGACGATTCCAGAGTCGTCAGGCGCAGCCTGACGTGCCGCGCCGGTGCCCGGGCTGCAGGGACCCGGGCGCCGAACACCACCCGAGCCGCTGCCCCGGGCGCCGAGGAGATGGCCGCAGCCATGACCGACTCCAGAACTCCGCAGGTCAGGGGCCAGACAGGATGAAGATCACAGAGACCGTGCCCCCGCCGCTACCGGGCGGCTCCTGGACGCGGTAGAGCACGGTGATGCGGTCACCGGTGTCCGGCGCCGGCGTCGTGGTGATCCGGCGGAGCTCGGCGCCCACGATCGGCTCGGTGGAGCTCCGTGGGTCCCGCGGGTCCTGGGCGAGCTGATCGAGTACCTTGTGGACGACGCGGCGGCCGCCGGGAGTGAGGCGCGCGAACTCTTCGTAAAGCCGGGGCGGTACGTCAACGGTCCAGTTGGTCACGCAGCTGAGCCCTTGCCGTCCAGGAAGGCGTAGAGGTCGGCGACCGGCGCGACCTCGGTCGCGCCGGTGATCATCGCGGTGATGGCGGCCTGGACCTCGGGGCGGGTCCGGAGTGCGACCAGGTGGCGGGCCTCGGTGATGATGGCGGCCTGCTCGGCGCCGAACCGGGCGGCATCGAGCCTCGCGTTGAACGCGGTCAGCTCGGCCGGGTCGATGACGGCGAGCGCGGCCCGCAGCTCGGCGAGCGTCTGCGGACCTTCGCCGGCCTCAAGCCGGTGCGGGTCGGCGTATGCCGCGGTAGGCGTCTCGTACGGCTGTGCGCTCATCCTGATGACCTCCGTCAATCCTGTGTCCCACGGTACGCGGTCGGGCCACCGGTCGGGCAGGGTCCTGGCAGATCCCGGTAGCCTGCCCGCGGCGGCCGCACCCCTCACTCTTGCTGGGGCGGACCTCACCGCGGCCGCCCTCCGACGTGGCAGAGCCCGGGGTATCCGTCGATACCCCGGGCTCTGCTGTCACTGCCAATCCGCGACGGGGGCATGGACCGGCGGGAGCTCACCTCACCCGGACGGCTGGGCGCGGCTGACGGCGAGCTGCCGGCGGACGGGCAGCTTCGCCTCCTTCGGCTACCCGTTACGTGCGGATCAGCTCTGGGAGCCTTCGCCGCGAAGGAAGGAGACCTCCACCCGACGATTTTTTCTGCGGTTCTCCTCGGTGTCGTTCGAGGCGATCGGGCGCCGC
The DNA here is from genome assembly GCF_053763515.1 of Streptomyces mabaensis. Lineage (NCBI taxonomy): Bacteria > Bacillati > Actinomycetota > Actinomycetes > Kitasatosporales > Streptomycetaceae > Streptomyces > Streptomyces mabaensis. The sequence goes on along the minus strand of NZ_JBSOPZ010000027.1, from coordinate 55,972 downwards.
TCGCCGTACCCGCGGACTTCATACGTGATACCTGCGGCAGCAAGCTCCCTGGACAGCACATTCTGTACGGCATCAGCGCGCTGCTTGGAGAGCACGTCGCCGTGCGCGGAGGAGCCGAGGTTGTCGGTGAAGCCGAAGACGCGGACCTTCTTGGCGTCCTGCTTCTTGATCTCCGCCGCGATGGCCTCGATACGGGCGTGGGCAGCGCTGCTGAGCTTGGCACTGTCCTTGCCGAACAGGACCTCGGCCGGCAGATTGAACTTGACTTCCGAGTTGGAGTCCTCGCGCTGTTCGTCACCGCTCACGTCACCGACCACTTGCTTGACCTCCAGTACCTTGCCGGGAGCAAGAGCTACGCCCTCCACCGGCATTCTGAGGTCGGGGTCGTTGACGTCGATGTCACCCTCGAAGACCGAGGTGGCGGTCGGAGTCGGGTCCTCGACGGAAGCAGCGGGAGCTGCGATACCGGTCAGGGCGAGGCTGATGGAGACCACGAATGGTGCCCGCCGGAAGCGGGGTGGGGTCTTGGTTCGCATTCCGTCACTCACTCCCCAGCTCAAGGATGACGGACTGGAAGGTCGGCAGCTCAAAGGTGACCCTGGTCGTGCCTTGCGGCGGGGCCGGGAACTGCATGTAGACGGGTGTCTCGGAGTTTCCCTTGGTCACGGGAATGCCGGTGGTGGCCAGCGGGCGGTTCTCGGTGTCCCGAAGAATGTAGTAACGCTTCTTCTCCTTGGAGTCGACCAAGGTGGCCCCACCCATGGAACTGCCGCCGGCGCCCTTCAGGATCGCCAGATCGGGGCCGGACCAGAACGAAGTCCCGTAGAAGTCCTTGCTGCCGTTGTTCTTGAGCACGCCGGTCACCGTGACGAAGCCACCGGAGTCACGAACCGCAGAGGTGAGGTCGAGGGTGATGTGACTCTTCCCCTTCAGAGTGGCAATGACCTGGTTGGGCTGCTGCTTGGCGCTGCCGTTGCTTCTCGCGTCGGCCTTGGGCGAGGAGGACTTGGACGTTGAAGCCATTTCTGTCTCGTCGTCGCCTCCGCCGCAGGCTGCCAGGGTGAAAGTCAACGCTACGGCCGCCGTGACGGCCGCAGCCGTCCGACGCACCTGAGAAATCTGCCGCATTCTCATCACTGTTGTTCCTCTGCTAGTAGTTGTTCACTCGGTCGGTCGGCATCGACGAGCCGGACGTGATGGCCAGTTGGTCGGCCCGGGCGAGCGGGGCCAGGTGCCGGGTGCTGCCCTGGTACGCGAACGGGTCGGTACTGCCCCAGCGGGTGCGGACAATGAGCGCGGGGCCCCAGAAGCCGGCCGACAGGAGTGCGGGGGCGAGTAGGGCAAGCAGAACGTCGGCCACGGGGCCCTTCCTTGGAGAGCAGGGGGATGGGAGCGGTTGATGTCGTCGGTCATCCACTGGTCTGTGGCAACCGTCTGATCCGCGCGGGGCTCGCCGAAGGCTGGAGCGAGGGCCGTCATGAAGCAGTGCCGGAGGCGAGGTCTCGGCAGAGCTGGTCCACGGCGGCCGTGGACACATGGCCGACGCACACCACGTGGGCCCGGGGGCCTTCGCAGGCCAGGTGCCATTTGCGCACGATGGAATCGGCGGGACGGTCGAAGCAGACGGTCAGTGAATCCGGGAAACGCGACGGGTTCGCGTCGGCGAGGGCGAGCTGTTGCGTCGCGTACTCGGCAACGTCGAGGCAGTCGTGGATCAGTGAGCGGAGCCCGGAGTGTCCCAGACGGCGCAGAGCCGACCACATGAGCACGGAGGCGAGGCCGCTGCGTGAGCAGCCGAGCGTGCGGTCGCTGGCGCCGATGTACTCGGCGCCCGACGCTGGGGGTGTGAAGTCGCGGTGGACCAGGACGACGCCGGTGGGGATGGGAGATCCAAGGATCTTGTGGCCGCTCATGGAGAGCGAGTCGACGCCGTGCCGGAAGTTCCATGGAGGGGAGGACGGCGCGTGTGCGGCAACGAGTCCGCCGGCCGCCGCATCCGCGTGGAGGTAGACCGCGCCGGCGGCGGATCCCATTCTGCGTAGCGCCACGACGTCGTCGACCGCTCCTCGCATGGTCGTTCCGATGGAGGCCAGCACAATCGCGCCCGGTCCTTTGCCGAGGCGTGGATTGAGACGACGGTTGGCGAAGGCTGCAGCCTTCAGGCTCTGAGGGTCCATGGTTCCGTCTGCCAGGGACGGGATGGTCACCAACTGCATGCCCATCAGGTCAATCGCTTTGGGAACGCTGTAGTGAGCTTGATCGCTTGCGTAGACGTGGGCGTGGGGCAGCGCACGGCGCGCGGTGGCGAGGCCGTAGAGCACGCCTTCTGAGCCCGAGGCGGTCATGTAGCCCCAGACCTCGTCCAGGGTGGTGCCGGCCGTTTCTGCGAAGAAGCGGAGCACTGCCTGCTCGTAGGTCTTGGCGTGCATGCCGCTGGAGTCTGCGCTGTCCGGGTCGCCGACGTTGTTGAAGAACACGCTCAGCGCCGGGCCCAGGGCCTCGAAGGAGAAGTTGAGGTTTCCCGGGTAGCCCAGGATGCGGGGCTCCTCGGCCCGCAGCCGGCTGACGAGCTCCAGGAGGTGAGAGGTGTCGGCCTCGGCGTCGCAGGGGTGCGCGCCGATCCGCAGGGACTGGTCGGCCGCCACGGATGCGGTGTAGGACGCAGGGCCGGACAGGAGCGGAGGGGTAGCGGTGACGGACAAGGAGTCTCCTTGGGAGGGGACGAGGGGGGTGTCAGGCGGCGCGTGTGGTGCTGCGGCGTATTCCGTCGGCGAGTTCCGCGGCGAGCGCGGCCGCTGCGGCGGTGCCGCGTGCTCCCGGGGCTGATCCGAGACGCCGGATGATCGCGGAGCCGACGATCACGGCGTCGGCGTATTCGGCGACTTCCGACGCCATCTCGGCGGTACTGACGCCGATCCCCACACCGACCGGCAGGCTGCTGAGCGCGCGCAGTCTGTTCACGAAGTCGCGTAGTCCGGAATGCAGCGGGCCAGTAGCGCCCGTTACTCCTGCGACGGCGGGTGCGTAGACCATGCCGCTGGCGGCCGCACACACGCGTGAGAGGCGGGCGTCGCTCGCATTCGGCGCGGTGACGAATACCGTGTGCAGGCCGTGGGCAGAGCTGGCGGCCAGCCACGGACTGGCCTCTTCGACAGGCAGGTCGGGGAGGATGACGCCCGCTGCGCCGGCGGCCGCCAGTTCTGCCGCGAAGCGCTGCGGTCCGTACCGGTAGACGGGTTGCCAGTAGGTCATGACCAACAGGTCGGCCGAGGACGTGGCCGACAGCTCCCGCACCGCGAGGAAAAGGTGCCTGATCCGGAAACCCGCAGCGAGGGACTGCGCGGCAGCCGCGGCGACGACCGGACCGTCCATCATCGGGTCCGTGAACGGCAGACCCAGCTCCAGCACATCGGCGTGCTTCGCGAGCACATGCAGGGTGTCCAGGCTCTGGTCGAAGGTCGGATAGCCGACCGGCAGATAGGCAGCGAGGAGTGCATGCCCGCGGGCGCGGCTGCGGGCGAAAGCGTGATCGAGACGTGCGGCGGCCCACGACGGCGGGCGAAGTTCAGTGGTCATGACCGGCCCTTGAGGGGGCTGCCGCAGGTGGACGACGCCGAATGAGCCAGGCGGAGCGGGCGTCGTACGAGATGGAGCAGCACCACGGCGAGCGCGGCCGCGACGGCGGGGACGGCCCACGAGCCGCCGAACGGGCCGGCGGCAGCAGTGCCCAGCGCCGTGCCGATACCGAAGGCACTGACCAGCCATCCGAAGGATTCGGTGACGGTGCCGGGCACAGCCAACGCGTCGATCGCGAGGTAGGCGCAGGTCAGCAGCGGGCCGAAGAAGAATCCGGGAAGCGCTGAGAAAGCAACGGCGAGGTATGGACCGGGATCCAGGCAGAGAGGAAGCCAGGCAAGGGCGAAGGCGGCGCCAACGAGGGTGAGCTGATGGCCGGTGCTGCCGCCCCACCGGCGGGCGGTAAAGGCTGCACTGCCCAGCAGCGCGCCGATCGACAGTGCGGCAGGCATCGCGCCGGCCAGCCAGGCAGCCTCGTGCCGTTCACCGGCTGCCAGAGCACCGACGTTGAGTGCTCCCAGAGCCGCACCGACCGCGACCAGCGCGAGGAGCAAGATCCGCATCCCGGGCGAACGCAGAGCCCCCGCAATGCCGCCGCCTTCTGCCCCGGTGGGGCGCCAGGCACGGGAAGGCCCGGACAGGATGGTGGACAGCGCCCCGCACAAGCCGATCCCGCCGGTGACGGCCAGCGCGACCGAAGGCCCGGCTGCGGAGCACACGACGGCCGCCAGGAGCGGGCCCGCGACGTACACCAGCTCCTGGCTCCCGCTGTCCAGTGAGTAAGCGGCGCGCAGGTGCCTGGGGGAGGGAACCACTGCCGGCCACAGCGTGCGAAGGGCGGCCTCCAACGGTGGGGAGGCGAGCCCGGCAAGGGCGGCAGCCAAGGCGGCGAGGACGAGGTCTGCCGTACCGGCGACTGCAAGGATGAGGAAAGCGGTGGCTGACACAGCGGCGCCGACGGCGAGCGGGCCGGTCTGTCCGTACCGATCGGCGATCCGGCCCAGCAGGGGCTGACCCGCGGCCACCGCCAAGCCGAAGGCCGCAGCGAGGATTGCCCCATTGGTGTAGGTGCCGCCCTCGGCCCGCACCGCGAGCAGCAGAACGACCGGTGCCATGCCCAAAGGGAGTCGGCCGAGCAGTGTGCCGCCGAGTAGCCGGGCGCAGTGCGGCAGCCGCATCACGGCCGTCCAGCCCACCGGAGGTTCGAGCTGCTGAGCGGGAGGAGTGATCGTCTGGGTCATCGCGTGCTCGCTGGGGAGTGGGAATGCCCGGGGGATGCGGATCCCTGCGCGTTGCCCTGGTAGAGGCCCAGGGCCTCGGCGGCCCGGATGATGCGGTAGTCCTCTTCGAGCGCGCGCCTCGTTGGGGCGAGGAGGACGAGCTCGCCGGGTGACGTGGAGCGGTCGACGGTGCGCCGCACCGGCTCCGAGGGGCGGAGCGGGCCGACGACTTGGGCGACCGTGGGCAGGGTGGTGAGCATGCGCAGCAGCCGGGCGTCGAGCGCTCCGTCTTGCGGCGCGATCAGTGAGACGCGGGCGAGGTGAACGCGGGACCCACCGCGGGCTGCCCGCTGGACGCCGTCGCAGACTGCTGCGTCGACGGCGTGGTGAAAGGGGCCGCTGCCGTGCGCTGCGTATGTGACGTCGTGGGCGGGTGAGGGGCGCGCATAGGCGCGGGCCGCCAGCAGGACGGCGCCGCGGCCCGGTACGAAGACGATCCGGCTGCGGACCGGGCCGGACTCGACACCCAGCACGTCCAGCACACGCATGGTGTAAAGGGAGAGTGCCCGGGCCATCAGGGTGTGCCTGCCGAGCAAGTCCGACCGGTCGTGCAGCTGCTGGTCGGTACGAGTCTCGGACCAGATCTCGGTAATGACATGCTCGACCGTGCCGTCCAGGGCGCGGCTGGTGACGCTGTTCACGAGGTACTGCGGGCCAGGGACGTACTCCTGGATGACCAAGTGGGCCTCAGACGTATGGCGGTGCGATACCCGGCGTATCTCGCGCCAGGCAGCGCAGACTTCGGAGCGGTTGCGGCACCGGCGGGCCGACGCAGCCACGGAACTGTCAGCGGGAGCGATGACGTACTCGGTCAGCGGCCAGCGATCGGTCCACGCCAGAGCGTCGGCCAGCCGATCGGTCCGCAGACCGCGCGGCGCGGCAACGCCCGCATCCGCCAGAGCGGCGGCCTGGACACCACGGTCACGGCGCAGCAGCGAGGTGGCCGGGTCGTTCCCCGGCAGGCTCATTGCGTGGGCCAGCCGGTCGGTGAGCTCGACGCCCAGTGCGCTACCGGCCACCACCGCGCTGACGTTCATGGCCCGCAGCTTCTTGACCGTCCGGCGCAGACTGCCCGCGTGCGAGACCCGCTGCGCGTAGGCCGAGTGGGGCTCCATGCCGGCGTACGCCGGAGGGAGCGTGTACGACGGCAGCGTGACCGCTACACACTGCCACCCACGTAGGGCGAACTCTCGTTCGTATTCGCCATCGTCGCCGTGCGGCGCTACGACGGCAGCCACGCTGCGGCCGGACTGATGATGGCCGACTGCTGCGAGTGCCGAGGGTGCGAAGGTCATGGGTATCTCCTCGCGGTGGTGGACACAGGGCGCTCCAGGAAGAGGTCGGGAGTCTTCAGTGGTGCGGCCTCGGCGTCTGACGGTTCCCGGGCGCCGGAGTCAACGGGAATGGGGAGGGTTGGGGGGTGCCGTCTGGCAGCCCGCCCGAGTGGCAGCTCGGGCGGGACGACGGCACCCCCGGTGGGCCGAGGAGCCCGCTCGCGCAGGGGGAACCGCGAGCGGTACCGAGCGCTTCGTTCAAGGGGGGCCCGAACGGCGCTGTCCTCGGCCGGTCCCGGTCAGGCAGGGGGAAGCTGTGACCGGGCGGCTCATCCGAGCCGGGCCTGGAAGCCCGGCCGGCTCTGGTGCGCTCATGGAGTGGGGAAGAGGGCGGCTACACCACGGGGGAGGCGGAGAACGCGTAGGTCCGGGTGCCGGCGCCGTCGTTGGCCCAGTCGAGCTTGAGCTCGGCGTCCCCGAGCCCCTTGGCACTGCCGATCCGGTAGCTGACCGTGCCCGTGGTGTACGAGCCGTTGTAGTTCCCGTTGCTGTCGGAGTTCTCCAGCCGCGATTCGATGCCGCCGAAGTCGGTGGTCTTGCCCACCGGGTCCGTGCCGGAGACCGACTTCTTCACTTGCTGGCGGAGGTAGGCGTTGTTGAACAGGCTGGTGTTGTCGACCCGGCTGTAGACCGGTCCGTCCCAACTCACCTTGGAGTAGGTGTAGAGGGTCGACCCCGACCGGGCCGCGCAGACCCGCACGGTGATGTCCCAGTTGTCGGCCCAGGGGCCGCTGTACGCGGGGTCGTCGATGCTCTTCGAGCTGCTGGTGCACTTGTATGTAAGGGCGGCCGCCGGCGGCGCAGTGACCGCGGTCAGGGCCACAGCGGCAGTGGCCGCGCACAGCGCGGCGGCTAGGCCTGGACGATGTGGAGAAAGCACAAAGGGCTCCCCTCTGTGTAGCGGGGAGCCCTGGCGCGCAGGAACGCTCCTGCGCTCTCGCTGCGGGAAGTGATCCGGCGAGAGGCGGGCAAGGTCTATCCTGAGCACGGCGTGGTTGCACACGCCTGCTAGAGCACCCCGGTGATTTGGGTTGGGTCCTTGATCTGTGGTGGTGCGTTGACTCGGACGAGTCTGTGGTGGCCGTTCCTTCGCCAAAAGGGACGGCCATCGCGCTTTGTGCAGGTGGTTCGGGTGGTGCTCGAACGTCCGGGCTGGTCTTTTCGGCGTCCCCGCACCTGACGGTTCGGGCAGTTCATGTGTAACGAGCCCGGTCTACCCCATCCAGGGGTGTCAACTACTGTTTTTCTCAGGCAGGTTGGGAGCACATTTTGATCGTGGTTGCTCGCCGCTCGGATCTTGCTACACCCCTGCCCACTCTGTCAATGATCGTTTTCAGTTAAACAACGATCGTTGATGGTGGCGGGGTTGAGCGCGTATGGTTCCCCTTCAGACCAAGACGATCAACATCCGACTGAGGGAGACCATGAGCGAGTCCCGAACTCCTCTCCCAGATACTTTGGCCCGCATCGACAGACTGGTCGCAGAGCGAGGCCTCGACCGGGCCGCGATTCTTGACGTAAAGGCGCTGTCGTCCAAAACGGGCATCTCGGAAGAGGATGTCCGCTCGCTGCTCGACGGCAACGAGGTACCCGAAGGCGACGTTGAAACACGCGCCCGAAACCGCGTCCGGTTCCTCCGCCAAACACGGTGCGCACACAAGCGAGACAGAGAACTCATCCCGGAGATCGCGGCGGCGATCGGCGCTTCCACTGTGTGGGTCCGCGCGCTGCTCTCCGGGGAGAAGGTGCCCAGTCTCAAGTATGGCGAGGGCCTGGAAGACTTCTTCGGCGTGGAACCCGGCTTCCTCACCGCGAAGCCGGGCTACGCCCTGAACAAGTCGCTTCAGTCCGTCCTTCAGGACCTGGGAGAACCCGCCCATCCGCTGAGCGAGCTGATGGCGCGCCATGGCCTGACCTCCGTATCGCTGCGAGGGCGAACCCTGAAGGACTACGAGGAAAGCGCCCTCGTCGCCGTGCTGAAGAACGTCTTGGAGCGAGAGAGGGACCAGTGAGCACCGTCAGGAAGATGCGCAAACTGGCCGACGGGCTCGCTCTCTCTCTGGAGAACTCCCTCGAGGTACCCGCAGACCCACCCGAGGTGTTCCAGGCGCTGTGCGACCAGATGAGTGAGCTCCGGCAGCGCCCCATCGAACTGCGGATCATGCCCTTCCCCAGGGAGGCCGGCACCTCTGGCCTGTGGCTCGCATTTGAGGATCGCGACATGATCGTGGTCGAGGAGAACACCAAGCCGGAGCACCAACTGGTGATCCTCGGTCATGAGTTGTGGCACATGCAGGCTGGCCACTGCCACAACCACGGCGGAGGTGCCGCTATGGCAGCTCGCGCTCTGGCTGACGGGACCGACTGGGAACGGGTGGTCCAGACGGTCGCTGCCCGCACCGAGTTCCAGGAGGACGACGAGAACCAAGCCGAGAACTTCGGCCTCCTCCTCGGCAGCAAGCTGCGGTCGCTGATGTCCGGTCCCCGTGCCCGTGGACCGGTGCGCCGGAACGCGGTCGAAGGACGTATCGAAATGTCCCTCGGCTACCGGGGCTGAGCAGATGAAGGTGGATAGTTCCTACGTCGACGCCTCGTACCTCATAGCACTGGCTGTCCTGACACTGGCCATCGGAATCCGGCTGCGCACGATCATCAAGCACTGGCAAGACCCCCTCCTGCGCGCGGTAGGGGGCCTGTTGCTGATGGCCATCGGAGTGTTCTTCTTCGCCACCCCGAGCACCATCGCCTTGGTCAATCGGCTCACCGGTGTCCCGAACATCTCCGCGCCCTGGGTCTACAGCCTGCTCACCGCGTACTGGGCCAGCTGCCTGGTACTGATCATCAACTGGCGGGGCGGGCCCGCGGAGAAGACCCGACGCGCCTCGCTGTGGGTCTGGAGCAGCTACGCGGCCGTCATCATTGCTCTGTGGGTCCTCTTCGCCTTCGCGGAGGTGTCCGAGGAGAGACTGCGAGACCTGGACACCTACTTCGCCAATACCCCGTACATGCGCGAGCACATCGTGCTGTACCTGGTGGCGCATGGCGTCGCCTGCCTGGTGTCCTCCGCCCTGATCTGGAACTGGATCCGCCGGACGGAAGTCGAGCGATGGACACGCGGTGGCCTCGGCCTCCTCGGGGTCGGCTACGTCCTGAACATCGGCTACGGCACCGCCAAGTTCACCGCGGTCATCGCCCGGTGGACCGGCAACAACCTGGACTGGCTCAGCACGCACGCCGGGCCGCCGATCGCCGCAGCATCCGCGCTGTTCATCGGCATTGGCTTCATCCTTCCCCACGCGGGCCCTTACCTCGAGGGGCGCTGGCACACCCGGGCCCGGTACCGGGACCTCGGCCCGCTGTGGCAGCTGTTGCGCAGCGCCAACCCCACCGCGGCCACCGTCCGCCTCCCCCCTCGACCCGGCCTCGACCTGCTGCTCACTCAGCGGGAGTCCGACATCAGCGACGGCTTGCTCAGCCTGCACGACTACCTCGATCGGGCCGTACGGACACGCGCCTACGACGAAGCCAGCAGACAGGGAATCTCCCCGGGCGAGGCCGAGGGCTTCGCCGGCGCCCTGACCGTACTCGCCGCCATCGACGCCCTGAAGGCAAAAACAGCCGCCGACGAACCGATCGGCGCCGAGGGCCTCGGTGATCCCGCGTTCATCTCCCGAGCCCTTCGCGACTCGTCCACCGTCGAAACGATCCGCCAGCGCGCGGCCAGGTCAGAGAGCGTGCCCGTACATGAATGAAAGACCCTCCGCTCGAACCCGACGCACCGCGGTCGTCATCGGCGGGAGCCTGACCGGCATGCTCGCAGCCGCTGCCCTGTCCGAGTTCGCCGACGTCACCGTCCTCGAACGCGACCGCCTCCCCGACGGACCCGAACCGCGCAAGGGTCTCCCCCAGGCGCGGCACGGCCACCTCCTGTGGTCCGGCGGCGTCCAGGCGATCCAGCAGATCCTGCCTGGCGTGTCCGACGTCATCGTCGAGGCCGGCGCCCGCAGAGTCCCGGTCATGCACGGGCTGGTCTCCCTCAGCCCGGCTGGCCCGTGGTTCACACGCAGGCCGCGCTCACACCACTACATCCTGCTGTGCAGCCGCGATCTCCTCGACGCAAAGCTGCGCGAAGAGGTCCTGCGCCTGCCGAACATATCGGTCCGCGATCAGACCACAGTCCTTGCACTGGAGGGCGACGCGCGCCGCGTGACCGGCGTCCGGGCGCGGACCAGTGGCGCCGAGGAATTCCTCGCGGCCGACCTCGTCATTGACGCCAGCGGCCGCGGATCCCGCGCGCCCTCTTGGCTCAAGGCACTGGGCCTGTCCGCCGTGCCCGAGCGCACGGTGGACTCCGGAGTCACCTACGCCAGCCGCATCTACCGCGCGCCCGTACCCGAGTACCCGATCGTCAACGTCCAGGCGAACCCTCGCAACGGCGAGCCCGGAAAGAGCGGTGTGATCCTCCCGATCGAGGGGGACCGATGGCTGGTGACTCTCTCCGGTACCCGTGGTGGAGAGCCGACCAGTAACGAGGACGAGTTCGAGACCTTCGCACGGGGTCTGCGCCACCCTGTCATCGGTGAACTCATTACCCGAGCCGAACCGCTGACCGGGGTGATCACCAGCCACAGCACCGCGAACGACCGCCGATACTTCGAGAAGGCGGAACGCTGGCCCGAGGGCTTCGCCGCCCTCGGGGACGCCATCGCTACCTACAACCCGGTGTACGGGCACGGCATGTCGGTCGCGGCGAAGAGCGTCGTTGCCATGCAGCACGAGCTCCGCGTCCACGGGTTCAGCACACCGGGCATCGCGCAGCGCATCCAGCGCGCTGCGGCCCGGCCCGTCGGCACTGCCTGGGACCTCGCCACCGGCCAGGACATCTTCTATCCCGGCGCTTCCGACCATCCGCCCACGCTCACCGAGCGGGCTCTCGCCCGTTACATAGACCGCGTCGTCATCAAGTCCATCCGCAGCCGCCGCGTTACGCGTGCACTCCTCGATGTGATGACGATGGAGAGGGAACCGACGCGGCTGATCAGGCCCGACATTCTGCTCTCCTCCGTCCTCGACCCGAGAAGGGCGGAGCTCGTCGAGCCGCCCCTGACCGAAGCGGAGTTGAAGGCGGTAGCTGGCGCCGCTCACTGACCCCACCTGCCTCCCGGCCACCCCCAGGGTCGCCCGCCCATCCCCAGGCAAAAGGCGGCCCAATCAGGAGCGGAGGGCAGGCAGGGCACGGGAAGAGGAAGCGTCCCCCGCGGGCGTAGTTAGATGGTCGGCCCTCGGCGGTGGCTGTGATCGGGGCCGGGACGGCGCAGGTGTGACGGCTGCTCGGCGGCGCCGGGTGCGGCAGGCCGGTCCGCGCCCGGTGGCTTGCGGACCGTCGTGGACCTGGACCGAGCCGCATCACTGGACGGGCGGTTCGCCGGAGGGCGGATGCGCGCCGGCGGCTCGGGGGGCGAGGTGCGGTCCACTGCCCGCAGACGCTCGTTGAGGTTCCGTCGGAGGGCGTCCTCGGCCTGCCGTGCGGCGGGCGGGAGAGTCCGGCGGCGTTCCATCTCGGCGCCGACGTACGCGGCGGCAGTGCTGGAGCTGCTCACCCGCGACGCGGTGAGGGAGTCGTCAGGGACCAGCAGAAGCGGCAGCGCATTGGCCGAAGTGATCGGTTCGGACGCCAACACGTGGAGCAGCCGGCGCACCGCCGCGTGTTCCCGTCGGGCCGGACTGTGCGGGTCGGGATCCATGGCAGCGACGGTGTCCGCATTGCTGGCCACCTCGTTCAGCACCGGGACGGTGGTTGCATTGATCTCGCCGCGCACCGCGAACTCCACGACGATGTCCTGGTGCCGGGCCAGCCATCCGGCGACCTCCTCGGTCGGGAACGGTCGCGCCCGGATGGCGTGCAGTGCTTCGGCGCCGGTGGGCCCAAGGCTCCATCGGCCGTCCGCAAGACGCTCGTTGACGTACAGATCGGCGCCGGTCCGGTCGGTGAGGGTGATCCGTTGTACGGCCGGGCTCGCCTCGGCGGCCGCGATCGTCTCCGGCATCATCCGGTAGGAACTGTCGTGGGCGGTTGGCGGCGTCCAGCGCCCCGCTTCCAGGTAGCGGTGCAGGCTGTCGAGTCGGCTGCGCTCGACGCGCACCCCCAACCCGACGAGCTCCACCCGGTGGCTGATCGCGGCGAACTCCTCGGCGGTCGTCACCGTCATCTCCGGGTTCCGGAACACGCCCTCGAGTATCAGGCTGTACCCGTGGGTGCGGGCGTGCTCGATGCTCATGCGCACCCAAGCTCCGGAGGCCTGCGCGGTGGCGTTGGGGAACAGCAACGGCTGCTCGTCCAGCAGCTCCTGGTACTGCGGGTGGAAGGCACGCAGCTCGTCGCCGGTCAGCGGAACGAGCTGCCGGCCGGCGTGACGCTGCTCGGCGGCCGCCATCGCCTGGCTCTTGCCCGCCGCGGGTTGCCCGCCGAGCAGCACCAGGACCGGCTGCTCCTGCGGCGAATAGCCGGAGAACACGAAGTCCCGAACCCGTTCCTCGAAGCGGTCACGCAGCTGTTCCTCGGTGAGGAAGTAGTCGCTGGCCTCAGCCACGGTCGTCCTTGAGCCTCGCCAGTTCCGCCTCCCACTGCTGGATGTGCGCTATCAGCTGGGCACGGTCGTGAGCCGGAACGGCCCGCTTGGCGTCCCGCAGCTCCAGCACCTTCTGCCACCACCTCACGCGCTCGTCAGGCGTTGAAGCGGTGTCGGACAACTGTGTGTAGCGGCCGGTGAGACGAGTGGCCGTCTCGGCGAACGTGTCGTAGACCGAGGCGGTCGGGACGTTCTCGTACGGATCTGTGGGTTGAGAAGCCTGCACAGGGTTTTCCTTGTCCTCTCGTCGGTGCTGGTCGTGTGCGGGGGCGGGGCTTCGAAGGGCTTCGCCAGCGAAGTCCCGCCCATGATCAGTCTGGCCCAATGTCCGCGCCGGTGCGGCGCTTACGACAGGCCGGGGTCCGGCTGGTCAACGACGGTGTCGCGCCGGGGATCCCAGCCCGTGCAGAGCGAGGTGACCGAGCCGATTTCCAGCCACCGAACGGTGATCTGCCACGATGGCCAGCCCTTGCGCGGGCCCGGCTCGATGGCGAGGACCTCATACTCGGCGCCGTTCGCGCCGACCCGGTACCGGCCGCCGACGCGGCGCGGGCCGATCTGGAGATTGGCCCACTCCACGTGGGTCAGCTCGTAGCCCTCCTCGCGGTCGCCCAGCGACTCGGCGGCGGTCTCGCACCCGCACTCGGTGCAGCCGCTGTATCGCTGCGGGCTGACGGTCCCGCAGGTCGCGCACGTCACCAGCGCCTGGCCGCAGTCGTGGCAGGCGTCGTAGTGCGGCGGGTTGATCGCGCCGCACGTGCAGGTGGACGCGCGACGCTCGCGCAGTGCGATGGCGACGTCTTCCTCGTATGTGCCCATGGGGCCCCTTTCTGTACGGGCCGGGGAGTCCCGGCCCTGTCTGGTGGCCTATCTGGCCAGATAAAGCGCGGGCCCCAGTCGCCCGCCGCGCGGGGCGGCTCGTAGCGGGGCGCGTCGTCGGCGACCAGGGCGTCGAAGCGGGGACGGCCTCCCTCGCGGCCCAAGGCTCGGGCGGCGGTGCTCAGCACCCGCCCGGGGTCGCCGGGGGCAACGAAGAGGGCGTACGCCACGGCGAGCAGCAGCTCCCGCGCCGGCGGGGCGGCCCGGCGGTCGCCGAAGATGCGGTGAACGACCTTCGCGTGCGTCTCCGCCCGGTCCAGGCGCGGGGCGTCGGCGTCCGCCGGGCTCACGCGAAGACCTCCACCAGCCGCACCGTCACCGCGTCCTCGTGCAGCCGCTGCCCCTTCAGGTAGTGGTTCCAGGTCCGGTTGTCGCAGCGCTGGGGGATGCCGTCGCCCGGGTCGAAGTCGACCAGGCAGTCGAGGCCCACGTCCTGCGTGAGGATCGCGGCCAGGGCGTCTCCGTCGTACATCGGCTCCAGGCCCTGGAAGACGCGCTGCCGGTCGACCCGGACGCGGGTCGCGGCGGTGCGCACCTCCAGGGCGAGCGGGGAGAGCGCGGCCCACTCCAGCAGCACGTCGCCGTGGCACGGCTCGCCGGGCGCGCACGGGCACGCCAGGTCCATGCCGCGCAGCTCCGGCAGCCGGGCGAGGATCTTCTCCCGGCGCTCGTCACCCTCGGTGGAGGTCCAGTTGGAGCGGCTTCCGCGCAGCCACGGGCGGAACTCGGCGATGGCGGTCGCGCGGGCCTCCGGCTCCCTGTAGCCGATGTCCATGAGCTGCGGGACGGTGAACGGGTTGCCGAAGGTGGACGTCCTGTCCACGATCATGCAGCGTTCCGGCTTGCGCCACCAGCCCTCAGTGCGCTGACGCTGGATGCGAGTGCAGGTACGCATAGGGTGCGGTCCTTTCTGCTGGTCAGAAGGTGGGGGCGGTCAGTCAGCGCGTCGGCCGCACGTGGATCGGGATGTGGATCTCCCCGCCGCCGCAGTCGAAGTCGGACCACTCGCTTTCAGGGGCGAGCGCCCATCCGTTGTCCGTCGCCGCGCGCACGGCTTCCCGGATCGCTTCGGTCCTGCTGGGGTACTCCCCGAGGTCCACGGACGCGAGCGGCATCCCGAAGTCCGAGGTGGAGGTCTCCACCGAGGTTGCCCACACCCCGCTCTCGATGATCAGAAGGTGCGTTGCCACCAACCCGGCGTTGGCGGCCGCTTCTAGGTAGCGGGCGTGATCGGTCTGCATGACCAGCCCCTCGTACTCCGGGAAGAACTCGGCGAGGCCTACGCGTGCCTCCTCGTCGCCCTCCTGCGCCTTGCGCAGTACGGCGACGGCATCGGCGATCCGCTCGGGGGAAATGGTGTCGTTGCGCACGGTGGCTCCTGTCGGGGTGGGCTCGATGTGGTGCACGGAGGTGAAGCCCTCGCGGAACAGGTTGTCCACGGTGGCCTCTCGCGTGAGGTCGTGCTGCCAGCGCAGCGTCGCGTCGGGCACACGCCGGTTGGGCGGCCGCTGCGCGTTGCGGGCAAGGCAGGTGTCGAGGTCGAGCAGGAACCGCAGGGCGACGACGGGGCGGCCGTGCCGACGGGCTCGCTCCACGAGCCCCGTACGCACGTGGGGCTCCACGTTCGTGCTGTCCAGGAACACCGTCGCTCCGGCGCTCAGGTACTGCTCCAGGAGGGCGTCCTGCCGGGCGACAGCGGCCGGGGTGACGGACTGGTCGCCCGGATCCCCGCCGATCTCACCCCGCAGGGTGTCGAGGCACACCACCACGTCGAACGCCGCGGCGTCCGCGAAGGACGACTTGCCGGACCCGCCGGGGCCGATCGCGACCACGAGCGCCCCGGACGGCAGGTTGAGGAACGTCTCGTTCACAGCGTCTTCCCGTCACAGTCGGCGGTGCCGCCGGCGGGGGCTTCGTCGCGTTCGTCGTCCTCGGTGTCGTCCACCTCCGGGATGTACGGGCGCGAGAGGTCCACGACCGCGAAGAACTCCCGGGCGGTCAGCGGCCCGGAGGTCTGCGGCGACGTGTCCGGCGAGGTCTCCGTGCTGGTCATGTGGTCCACGACAGCGTCGAGTTCACCCCACTCGGCGGCTTCGTCGGCGTCGATCAGCCGCTGGAGCGCGTCCTTGACGGTGACCGTCGGGTCGACGCGCGAGACCTCGGTCAGCGGGCCGTTCAGCGCCTCGTACCCGGTGGCGTAGCCCTCGTGGTAGCGGCAGAGGTCTTCGAGTTCGGCGCAGGCCGGGCAGTCCTCCCAGTCGGCGGCGTTGTACAGCTCGATCTCCATGGGCACCTTGGCGGTCGCGGGCAGCTCCAGCGCGGCGTACGGCCGGGCGACGCCGAGGACGCGCGGAGCCCAGTCCTCGGGCAGGTCGCGCAGCTGCATGGCGAGCGCGGCGGCGACGCCCGGCTCCTGCTCGGTGAGCGCCCGCCACAGGGCATCAGCCCGGGAGGTCGAGTAGGCAGATAACGTCATGTCCGTTCCTTTCAGGGTGAGTTGGTCAGAACTGGCGGCGCATCCAGGCCGGGAAGCGCCCCGCGCAGTGGGAGCAGGCGAGCCACCCCAGCACGAGGCGCCACCCGGCAGCGGCCGCCCGGACGAAGTTGATGTCCGTCATGCCGCAGAGCCCGCACGCGGGCTGGACCAGCCACGTCATCGAGACGCCTGCGCGGGCTCGGGAAGCGGCTCCCACTTGCCGGTCAGCCGGTCCAGGGCCACCCAGGTTCCGTCCGCGCGGCGGTCTGCGTAGGCGTTGGTCTGCTGGCTGCGCTCGGTCCAGAGGGTGACCCCGCCCGGGACGCCGAGGTCGTCCAGGAACCGCCGGGCCTCGGCGAAGGTGGTGGAGCGCTGCTCGCGCCCGGCGACCCGGATGACCTCCCCGTCGGGCTTGGTCCGGGTGGTGCTCTCGGTGGCGTAGAAGACCCGCTTGGCGTTGCGCGGGATGTGGGTGGTCACGGCTGCTGGCCCTCCTCGTCCTGGTCGTCATCGGGCGCCCAGGACGAGGACGTCTTGCCGAGGCCTCCCGGCGTGATCCCCAGGTCCTCGGCGGCCTTCTTGCCCGCCGCGATGCGGGTGAGCGCCTCGCGGAAGACGGGAAGGATCTCCCGGTCCATCCGGTAGGCGATGTTCTGGTGCCAGGACGGGTTGTTGGGGTCGGAGACGGGGGTGATGGGCGCCGGGGTGCCTTCGGGCCACCAGCCCTTGCGGACGCCGCGATCAACGGCCCGCTTCAGGCCGTTGGACGGGCCGTTGAGCTTGCCGACCACGCTGCGGAGCTGTTCGGCGTCGATGTAGCCGTCGCCGTCCACGATTACCATCTCGGCCATCCTGCGGGAGCCGGCGGTCAGGTCGCGGAGGTAGCGCTCGGCGCGGTCGACGGTCCAGCCCGGCTGGACCGTGCTGATGGTGAGTTCCGCGTGGTGCTGGGCGGCGAGCGCGATGAGCTTTTCGGCGAACTCCTCGGTTGCGCCCTTGACGATGATCTCCATGGAAGCCTTCCGACAGATTCATACCCGGTTCTCCCCGGTCTCCATGCAGGATGCCCGACCCGACCGTCCCTCGTCTAGACCGGGGAGAACACTGGCGGAATTCTGCACTCGTTCGGGTGATGTGGTGGACCGGGACGTCTCGGCTCGGATAATGTGCCATATCCGAGGCGATAAACCGGACATGACGACAGGTCAGCAAACCGGCCCGCCAACCCGGAAGGAATCGAACGCTCGTGCCCAAGACGGACACCCAGACCGACACGGTCCCGGCCGCCACCCTCTACCGGTGGCAGCGGCGCGGACAGAAGCTGCTCGCCACCCTTCTCGCCGACGGCGCGAAGCTCGACCTGCCCCCGCTGCTATGGACGCTCGCCACGAGCGGCGCCCTCACCGGCGAGGCCGACGGGTTGAGCTACACCCCCGCCGAGCGACGCGAGGCCGTCCGCCGCTGGGCCGCCCACGTCGGCGTCCCGGTCGACACCAGCCACACCACCGACGGCCGCGAGGACCTGTACGCGGGCTGGAAGGCCGCGGTCAACGGAGAGGTGGGGCCGGTGCCCGGCTGCTTCCGGGCCACCATCTTCCTCCCCCACGAGGACCCGCAGCACGAGGTCCGGTGAATACCCCGGACACGCCGGCGGCGGAGGCAACTCCCGTTCACCCGGGGCAGCTTGAGTTGTTCCGCGTGCGGACCCGCCCGCCCATCACCATCGACTACGCCCGCCCCGACGGTGGCCCGCTGACCGGCGAGGACTTCGACCGGCTGGCCCGGCTCGCCCGTGCCGCCACCACCCGAAAGAGTGACTGACCGCATGCCGCTGAACGTGCCCGTCACCCTCACCCTGCCACCCATAGATTGCTCGTACACGGTGCACACCGACCGCCAGCGCTGGAGCGCCGAGCAGCTCGCCACCGAGGCCGACGGCCGCGCCGCGCTGGAGGCGGCGGTGCGCGAGGGCGTCCGCAAGGCGGCGTCCACCTGCGCCTACGCCCAGCTCACCGAGCCGGACATCGCCGTCGCCGCGCACCCGGACGGGTCGGTGACGATGACCGGCCGCGTGCTGTGCGACGAGGCCGACTGCCACGCCGCCGCCCAGCGCCACCACTTCGACGCCGCCGAGTCGATCGAGGCCAAGGCCGCCGCCGACTGGGCAGCGGAGAAGGACATGGGCATCCCCGCCGGGAAGCTGCGGGTCGTGCAGCAGCGCGTCCGGTCGGACCACGGCCGGCGACAGCGCCGCGTCTCGCTCCTCTTCGTGCTGGTCGGAGTGCTCTGCGCGGCCGCCGGCGGGGCCATGGGCCAGTACGACTACCACCGCCCCGAGTTCGCCTCCGGCAGCAGCTTCACGGTGTGGATCGGCGAGAACTTCGACGCGATCTGCAACCACCTGGCGTTCCCCGCGATCGTCGCCGGAACCCTCCTCGTCCTCTTCGGCTTCGTCCGCCTCGCCGTCACCAACGCCAAGTAGATCGAGAGGTCACACCCATGCCGCTGTCCGTACCGCTCCTCCTCGTGCCAGGAGAGCCGGACCGCCACTACACCGTCCACCTGCACCGCGTGCGCTGGAGTGTCGGCTCGGTCTCCCGGACGCTCACCGCCGACCACCTCGCGGAGCTGGGGGCCAACGCCCAGCGGTGCCTGCGGATGGTCTCCGAGTGCATCGCCGCCGAGCTGTCCGGCGCCGACGTCGAGGTCACCGAGAACCCCGACGGATCGGCCGAGGCCGTGGCCCGCGTGCTGTGCACCGAGGACGCCTGCGCCGCCGTCGCCGAGCAGTACCACCGTGATGCCGACGAGGACGTCGAGGCCGAGGCCGCCCGCGAATGGGCCGCCGGGCAGCTCGTGGACCAGGACGTCCAACTCCTTCGTCTGCGCGAGGAGTTGCAGCGCCCCATGCACGGCAAGACGACGACGTCGGCCGCGGACATGCTCTCCGCCCTACTGGCCGACCAGCAGGAGCGCACGGGCGGCTCGCCCGACACCGTCGTGCTGTGGGCGGACGAGATGACCGAGGTCGCCGCCCGGGTGCGCGAGAACACCCTCTTCCCCGACCAGACCCCGGACGAGGTGCGGGAGGAGATCGAGCGGTTGATCAGGACCGGCCGCACGCCGTACCCGATCGAGCGAAGGTACGGGAAGACCGCGCCCTGGGATCTGGGCCTCATGGAGCCACAGTCCTCCGCCGGCACCTGGACGACGCCGCCGATCGCCCCGCTCGACCCGGTGGCAGTCCCGGCGGACAGCCGAGCCCACCTGGACCTGGTGCGCGCCTTCCACATGGCGCCCGAGCATCTGGTGCGCGACACCGAGACGCTGGCCCGCTCCGTCGCCGCAGGCCAGAGCCAGAACGTCGGCGTGAAGCGGCTCGCCGAGCTGTGCGGCGAGCTGGCCCGCCGGCACGACGCCGATCCGCAGCCGCCGTGCCACGACGGGTGCCGCGAGGACGCCGACCCCGCCCACGACCTAGAGCACCGGATCGGGTACCGGCCCCGCGCCGTCCCGGCCGGCGAAGTGCGGGCCGCCCGCATCATCCTGATCCCGGCGATGCCGCTGCACACCCTCCCGGAGACGCTCCCGGACGACGACGCGGCCCTGGTGCTCGTCTACCGCAGGGACACGCCGGGCCTCGCCCTGCTCGACGCCGCCCGCGCGGGCGACGATGACGCCGTGCAGGACGCCGTCACCGGCCTGCTGCGGTGGTTCACCGCGGACGGGAAGTGACCCCGTGAGCACCTCCGATGCCCTCGCCGCCCACCTGGACTGGCGACCGTTCCGCCACCGGCCGGACTGCGCCAAGCCGGTGTGGGAGGTCGACCAGCAGAGCGAGCCCGACAAGCGGCGCGACCGCCGGGGCGGCCCGGAGCACTTGTGCCCCAATGAGGAGTGCGGCCACCACGGCCACTACGACAAGGTCACCGTGCGGGTGCTGTGCCGTTCCTGCGGCACGGTGCACCTGATCAGCGGTGAGGAGCACACCAGCCGGACGACCACCACGGCAAGCACCGGATACGGGCAGGCACCCAAGAAGGCGGGCGGCCTGTGGCTCTACCCCGGCCCGCCGCTGCTCGACTGGCGGAACGCCGGGCCCAGCGGCTACCTGTGCTCCCTGGAGAAGGTCGAGCGGCTGACCCAGGACGACATCGTCGGTGCCATCGGCGAGGGCCGGGGCGCACGCGGCGGCACGACCTGGAGCGCGGGCGCCCTCCCGACCTGGAAGCCGTCCGTAATCGGCCGCCCGGACCCGTTCCCCACGTGGGCGAGGGGCAGCGGCGACACAACATTCAAGACCGTCGCCGCGGCGGCGAAGTGGGTGAAGGCGGAGGTCGACGCGGCCGCCGCCACCGAGACCAAGGAGGCCCCGGGCCAGTGAACAACACCAGCCAGACCGACGGCACGGCCATCGTTGCCATGTACTTCGAGGACCGGATCGCCGAGACGCAGAAGGAGGTGGAGGAGGCCCGGGCGGCGCTCGCCGCCGCCGAGGCCAAGGTCGGGCAGAGGGAGGCCGAGCGGGACGCGTTCGCCCGGGACGGCTCCCTCCACCCGGCCGCGTACAACAGCGAGACCGGCCAGCCGGAGTGGTCCGTGTGTCAGTGGGCGCAGACCCGCATCGCCAACGTCGCCTTCACGGACATGACCCCCGCTGGCGACGCCGTCTACAACCGGCTGCTGGCCGAGGAGAAGGCGGCCCACCAGTGGCTGCGGGAGCACGGCTACACCGTCCCGGCGCCGTTCGGGGAGAAGGCATGACCGAGCAGCACATCGACCCGGACGAGGCGTTCATGGCCGCCGAGACCCACCGCCCCGACGACGTTCCGGCTGGCACGCCGCTCACCTCCCTCGCGGAGAAGCGGTCCGAGGCCGGTCTGCGGCTGCTGACCAAGCGTTCCCCCGACCGGGACGCCGCCGTCGGTGACGCCCTGACCCAGATCGCGTTGGGCGAGGCGATCCGCCGGACCGTCCGCAGCCAGCGCGGCAGCACGGTCCGCGAGGCGCTGCGGCTGGGGGCGACATGGGAGCAGGTGGCGGCGGCCCTCGACACCACCGCACTCGCGGCGGCCGACGACCTTCGCGTGTGGGCCGAGGGGCAGCGCACCCTCTACCACCAGCTCCTCGCGGAGAACCCGGACAACCGGATCGGCCTGACCGACGAGGCGTACGACGAGGTGATGCGCGCGGTCGCGGTCGCCGTGGAGCGGGCCGACGCCGACGCCGGCGACACCTACAAGCAGCAGGCGCCCCGGCTGCGGTCGGCGGTCGCCACGGCGCCGATGGTCGACACCGTGGGCGAGCTGCGCGCCCTGCTGGAGCAGCTCCCAGACGAGATGCCACTGTCTCTGGACGACCACCACCGGGCCCTGCCGGACGAGGAGAACCAGGTACACACGATTCACCCCCGTCTGGTGGGCATGGTCTCCGGGCTCGGCACCCCGGCCGAGAGCAAGCAGCCCGGCCTGATGCTCACCCAGGTGTACGTGCCCTTCCCGGCCGAGGAGGAGGAGCAGGCTGCCGTCGCCACCCGCGACGACCTGCCTGCCTATGCCGAACTCGCCCGCGCCGCCTACTACCTGGAGCGCAGGGAGCTGCGTCCCGGGCTGAAGGACGTCGCCGGGGTGCTGGACGAGGTGGCCCACCTGGTGGGCGAGGTCGCGGCGGAGTGTGTGCCCACCGGCTCGGACGCGGCGAGCACACTGCGCGTCGAGACGGAGCGGATCACCCACACCGGCGCCCGGGTCCGCAAGCTCGCCGACGAGGTGGAGGCGGCCGAGTGACGACCGCCGAGGAGTACGGGACCGCGCTGGAGCCGGTGGAGGTGGTCGACGCCGAGCTGGTGGACGACGACGCCCCCGGCGCCGGCGAGGTCGCCGTGCACGATCCGGTGGCCGCCGTGCTCGCCGCGCTGGACACGAAGGCCGCCGAGGACCTGCACGAGTCCCGGCCGGACAAGACCCGGACCGGGTACGCCCGGGACTGGGAGCTGTGGGGCGAGTTCCACGACTGGCTCGCCGAGCAGACCGGCATCCGCCTGCCGCTCAGTGCCATCACGGTCGGCACCTACGTCGCCTTCGTGAGGTGGCTGGACGAAGTGAAGGAGGCCGCACCGAACAGTATCGAGCGCCGGGTGACCGGGGTCGCTTCCGAGGCCCGCAGGTACGGCTACGAGGTGCCCAAGGCCGCCCGGGCGGCCGCCACCCAGGCGCTCAAGCCGCTCAAGCTGGACAAGGGGCGGCAGAAGCGCGGCCGCGGGAAGGCCGCTGCGATCACCCCGGATGACCTGCGGAAGATGAACACGGCCCCGCGCGAGCGTGCTCCGCAGCCGGACGCTCGGCGCCGCCGGGTCCAGGTCGTGCCGGAACTGGCCCGGCTGCGGGACCGGTCCCTGCACACCATGCGGTTCGCCGTCGCGGGCCGCAACGAGGAGATGAGCGAGCTGGACGACACCGGCGTCCAGCTGGTCGCCGAGGGCCTGGAGGTCCACGTCCCCAGCGTGAAGGGCCGCCCGGCCCGCGACGTCGTCGTCTCCTACGGAGAGAACGCCGACACCTGCCCGGTGCGCTGCTGGATCGCGTGGAAGGAGGCCAAGGTCGCCGCCGGCGCGGCCCCCGACGGACCCGCATACCTGCCCGTCGACCAGTGGGGCAACCTCGGCACCGAGCGGCTGTCGCCCGATGGCTGCGGTCGGGCGATCTCGCGTTCGGCGAAGTACGCGGGTATGACCGGGCGGCGGATCACCGGGCACTCCGGCCGCCGAGGACTCGTCACCACCGGCCGCCGCAACGGCAAGCGCCCGGAGAAGCTGCGCGCCCAGGGCGGCTGGTCGAAGAACTCGCCGGTCTTCTGGGAGTACGTGGACGAAGGCGAGAAGTGGGAGGACAACGCCACCGACGGCATCGGCCTGTGAGCGTGGCGGCCTTGATCGAGAGCGGCTGGCGGGAATCTCCCGTCGGCCGTCGCCGCTTTGGGACCTGCGGGCCCATGCCCGTCCCACCGGCCTTGTGGGTGTCACACCAAATGGCGTGCGCCGGCTGAGGCAAGCAGCTTGTCCATGAAGGCCTGGAAGCGATGCAGGTCCTCGGCCCAGCCGGGAACCACCAGATACTGCACTGTGCTGATGGCGACCGCGGCCTCACCTGCCGCTCCGTTCGGAGCGAGGCCGCCGACCCGGACCCACTGGTCCCACATCACGTCGTTCATCAATTGCGGGACGATCTCCGGCTTCTCCACAGCCCAGGTCCACAGCATCGCCAGCGTGCCGGAGGCCTTCGTGCACGCGCGGACCGCCGAACACAGCAGCCGGTCGTCGGCCTGCTCGACGGCCTGCATCAAACCGAGGAACCCGCTCGCCATAGGGCACTGGGCCATCAGGTCGACGCCGTCGAGTTCGGCCTCACGGTGGGCGGCGCGTATGTGCTCGATCATCTCTTTACCCTCCGGCCAGGTGGCCTCCCAGGACTCCATCAGCCCCTCGAAGCCGACATCCGCCGCTCCGCCCACCACCATTCGGGCGCCGGGTTCCGTCAGCGCCCGGTGGAAGACGTTCGGCACCCAGCGGGTCGGGGGCAACTCAACACCGGCCTCGGCCGCGTACGCGCGCAGGGTGCCGTCAAGGTCCCGCCTTGGGGAGCGGCGGTTTCTCAGCAGCTGCGCCGCAAGCTCTTGCCGCGCCTCGAACGCCTCGTCGGAGTCCCCGGCGGGCACCAGCCCGACGTCGACCCCCGCCCGCTCCAAGGGCGTGCGCATCGCCGCGAGCAGAGCCTCCCGCAAGCACACTGCGGTCTCCGGCGTTTCGTCGATCGCCCAAAACACCCAGCCGACCCAGCCGATGCTGCGGCCCGGCACCGAGGCCTTGGCCAGGTCGATGGTGCGCTTCACGACCTCGGGGCGGACGGAACCATCGGGGCCGCGCCAGTCCTTCGTCCTCGGCAGCCACAGCCGCTGACGCCACCGCTCTAGCTGCGTGGCGGTCACGATGTACCCGTACTTCGCGACCTCGCCGATCAGCGCGAGTTCGAGACGGGACGGCTTCGTACGGGGCATGGTCAGCTCCTGCGATCCGGGTTTCCGGTGGACATCACGGCGTAGACGGCGGCCGCCGTTCCCAGGGCACTCGCCCACGCCTGACTCTGCGCCGCCACGACGCCGGCGACGGCCACCAGGAGCAGAACGACCAGGCGGTGGCCCTCGCCGCCACCCGGTGCGAACGGGTTGCTGTTCATGTGCACAGACTCCTTCCGGTGAGTCTCTGCCCCGGCGTTCCGGGGAGGGCAGACGCGTCGACCGGAGTTCCGGAACGGCTCTGCACACCTATCTCCCCATGCCGTCGCGGACGAAGTGCATGAAACCTCGCGGGGTATGCCCCGCAGCCAGGTCCAGTTCTCGTACAGCTACGGCACCGTGTTCTGGGAGTACGTGGACGAGGGCGAGATGCTCGAGGATGCCGCGACTGAGGGCATCGGCTTGCGACCGAGGCGTTCATCTGCGGCGGCGGCCGGCGGGACTTCCCGTCGGCCGCCGCCGTTTCGGGCGATCGTTGGCGCGTTCCCGGGACCACTGTCAGTACCGGTCGCTACTGTGGTGGAGCACGGCCCGCGCACGGGCCCAAGCCGAGCCTCAGCCCATGACTGGGAGCACTGAGGCGAAGG
This sequence comes from Streptomyces mabaensis, assembly GCF_053763515.1. Classification (NCBI taxonomy): domain Bacteria; kingdom Bacillati; phylum Actinomycetota; class Actinomycetes; order Kitasatosporales; family Streptomycetaceae; genus Streptomyces; species Streptomyces mabaensis. Next base: position 31,141 of record NZ_JBSOPZ010000027.1, on the reverse strand, counting down.
TGCCAGGACTTCGGTCCCAGTGCATCAGTGCGTATCGCACCATCTCGCCGTTCGTCGGTGAGCACACCGAATGCCCGCGCAGCCTCGTTCTCGCTCGCGTGTATCGGGTCATGGGTAACCGCTGCACGCTCCAGAGGAGAACTGCTGTGGTCAGTGGACACGGAAAGAAGCAGCGCGCCAAGCAGCGCGCCCGGCGGACCGGAACCGGACACGCCGCGGCGGTCACGAAGACCGCGCACGAGCACACACCCCTGCCGGACATGAGCCTGCTGCCCCTCCTGCCGTACGGCGGCGGGCGGCTGCTCGATCTCGACCTCGCCGCCCGACTCGTTGCCGCAGCCCGGACCGGCTGCCAGCCGTGCCAGAGGTCGATGGTGAAGGCGATGCGGCAGAACCGTCCGACGCTCGCCGCCGTGGCCGGCGCCATCTTCGGCACGCTGCCCGCGGGGCCGATCGCCTCCGTCGCGACGCGCGAGTGGGCTCCCCTGGCCCGGGCCGCGAAGGACAGCGGCCGGAGCCTCACGGCGCTCGCTGCGGTGGAGGCGATGACGGACGAGCAGGCGGCGGATCTCCTGGACGACGCGCTCGACATGTGGGCCGCCGGGGAGGCCGGGCCGGACCTCGTCCGGTTCATCGACCTGGGCCTGCCGGATGACCCCGAGGGCGTGGCGCGGTACTCGGTGCTGCTGGCCCGCACGGTGCTGCCGGACGGGCGCCCGTTCCCCATGCTGAGCCTGGAGTGCGAGACGGCCGGGGCCGGGATCGAGGACCTGCGCCGCCGGACCGACTGGCAGGGCTGGGACGGGCGCGAGATGCCCGGGCTGGACTTCAACTGGTGCGTGCGGGCGGACATCGCCACCCGGTCGCTGCGCTGCCTGGTCCAGGTCGACGCCGAGGGCTGGGACGTGGAGCCGCACCTGTGGGACGCGAGCGAGACCGTCGCGCTGCCCGAGCACTGGTGGGATCTGCTCGACCGCGCCCAGCACATTCTCGTGGCCGGACCGCTCAAGGACGCGAAGGACGAGAGCGCGCTGACGCAAGCGGCGGACTCCGGCGAGCTGCTGGCCGTCGTCGCCCGCGTGTCCTTCTGCTGACCCTCCCCCGCCCGTTCAGCCGAGGCACACACGGCCCGGTGCCGTCCGGCGCGCACGTACCTGCACCACGGGAGCGCTGCCCGCGCCGGTCGGTGCCCGGGGGAACGGGGGGCTGGCGGCTGGCGAAGGCCCCCAGCACCCACCGGCCCCCGGCCCCAGGACTCTTTGACGAGCAGATAGGACGATCCCTTGACCCACCCCGACGAGGACGAGGTGAACCTCGCGCAGATCGCCCGCATGGCCGGAGTCGGCCGCGCGGCCGTCGTCAACTGGCGCCGTCGCCACGGCGGTCTCGACGCCACCGGCGGCACCGACGAGAGCCCCAGGTTCCCCCGCGCGGCCGTCGAGCAGTGGCTGCGCGACCTGGACAAGCTCCCCGAACCCGCACCGGAGCGGACGCCCGCCACCGTGACCTTCACAGGAGGTCCGACGATCACCGTGTACGGCGCCGCGCCGCACAGTCCAGCGCTGCCCTGGAGCGGCGGCGCGGACTACGAGGAGTTCAGCGGCTACATCGAGCCCGACCGGCCCGGCATCCCCTGGCCCACCGCCTCGGCGCGGATCGAGCAGCCCGGCAGCGCGCCGTACGAGGTGACGGACGCCAACGTCGACATCAGCAACTACGGGGGGCGCATGGAGTTCCTCAAGCTCATCTGGCCCGCCGCCCGGCGCCGGGCCCTTCCCACCGCGACCGAGACGACGGAGGTACAGGCATGACGGACACTGTGATCGAGACCGAGACCACCGCGGCGACCACGCAGACGACGGCGGCCCGGGTCGGGGCGAGCTTGGCGTACTCGCGCAGCGGGCTCGGGGCGCCCTTGGGCAGACCGCGGGCGGCCTCCCAGTCGACGCCCGGCATGCAGTGAAGCAGGTGACACTGACACCCCACACCGGCGAGCGACACTCACCCCCAAACTCACCTTAAGCACCTGTAGGGAAGCGGCACGTACGGAATGGGACGTCGTTACGCTGGTCGCGGGGTGCGGCGCTCCCCCCGTGGCGCCGCACTCCGACGGGTTCTCAGGCACGCTTCGGCGGGCGGCCGGTACCCGGTCATGCACGACCGCCCGGATCCGGATGACGCGGCCACGAGACCGAGACCGCGTTCGCCTTGCACCCCCCTGAGACCCGATGGCGGCAATCCGTACTACGCCCCGTCGATGATCCCGAGCTCCCGGTCTGGCCGGCAGAACTGGCACGCTCCGACGTCGACGCATCCCTGCCGCGCCTCCCGCTCGCTGATGCGCCGGGTGCGCCCGCCGGTCATCGCGCAGTCGCCGGTGTGGATCTGGACGACGCGGTGGGCGACGCCGATGTCGTATTCGGCTAGCCATGGGGGCGGGTCGGGGAGGACGGCGGGTCGGGCATGGGCCTGCTGTTGTTCGATCTCTGTGATGCGGTGGCGGATCTGCCGAAGCCAGTGCTCGTGCCACGTCTCCAGGGTGCGGAGACGGTCGAGATCAGGCGGCAGATCGGTCATGTGTTCGATTATATGGCTTCGGCGACGGGAGCCACACCCAGGGAGGTTTCTCTGCCGGCTGTCGGTGCCGCCCCTCCGACACCAGCCGCAACGTAGTGCCATTCGCTAGTGATCGCGGGCGGCGTTTTCGTGGCGGTCGGCGAACTCCTCCAGGACCTCGGCCATGCCGTGCAGCTGACTGGCGGTCTCCCGCAGCTTCTTGGCCTGGACGCTGTGGTCGGGGTCCTTGGAGGCGAGGTCCAGCACAGTGGACAGGGAGGAGGCGATGCCCCATGCGGGCATGACCAGGCGGGGCAGGACGATTTCGTCCCCGCGCCGGATGGCGGCGGTGCGGCTGGTGAGGAGGTCGTCCAGGCGCTGCGCGAGGAGGTACAGCAGCGCGGTCTGCGCGCCGCCGTCGGCGTGTTCCAGGTTGGCGCCCTCGTACAGGTAGTCGGCGGCCAGGATCAGGTCCGGTCCCTCGTGCCCTGCCTCACCGGCGGCGACAGCCGCGTGCATGACCTGCATCTCCGCCAGGCCGGCGAGGGCGTGCGCCATGCGCAGCCTCAGCAGCTCGGCCCCGCCGGCACTCTTCTCCTCGTCGGTGAGCTCCTCCGGGGTGAAGGGGCGGGTCAGGAGCCCAAGATGGGTCAGGGTGGTGAGGAGTTCGGTGGTGTCTGCGACGGGGCCGGTGTCAGTGCGCTGGACCATGCGGCCAACCCTGGCACACCCCGGGCACGGCGAAATCACATCCACAAATACGGCTTCTGCAATGGCCGTTGGCGTGGTAACGGGGACTCTTTGCGGGGACAGGTGCGCACTGGAACTCCTGGACCGTACGCCCTGCGTCCCGCCCGCCGACGGAGCGCAGGGCGTAGCCGTCGCGTTCGGGCCCGGCTTCAACACCGCGGCGCTGCGCGTCTCCTGGGCATCGGTCGACTACGACGGCCAGCAGACCGACCACTTCCGCGTCCGCCAGTACGGGCCCCGCCGCCTCTGGGACCAGGTCGAAACCGCGCACCGTGACTGGGAGGATCTCGGTCGGCCCGGCGTCGGCCGCCACGGGCTGACCGTCACCGCGAACGGCACGGCCACCGCCTGGCTGGACACTCCGGCCCACCCCCTGATCTGTGCGGTCTCCTATCTCTGACCCACGGTGCAAAGTAGAGCCGCGTCCGCTTCCGCGTGACGCCTTGGCCGGGAGCTGTTCCTCAGCTACCGCTTGGCCCGGGGATAGATCCGGCGGGCCTCTTCCGGTCGGATCCATCCGGGCGGGACGACGGACAGCTCCAGCTGGAAACGCTCGAAGCCCTCCGCGTCCCGGAAATTCGTCCAGTGCGCCGACTGAACGGCAAGTTCGGGGTGCGACCTGAAATAGTCGGCGGCCCTCTGGAACACTTCCGCTTCCCGGACCTGGTCCCCGTCGCCGATGAACGCCACCGTCGCGGACAGGAACGACGCGGCCCCTTCGTCTTCTTCCGGGATCGTGGAAGCGATCCGTTCCAGTCCGATCAGTCGGTACTCGGGGGTGTCCCACGCGGGCTCGGGCTGTTCCTGATCAGTCATGGTCACCATGCTCTCCGACTGCGGTCGGCTCGTACTGCGGTTTCAGCGCTCCAGGCCGGCCACCACGTCCTCGGGCCAACCACTCCCGGCGCATGAACACTCCCACCCCTCCGCTGACTACTCGTTCGGCCTAACGAACCAGCCGGACACGAAGCAACGGGAGGCGCAGAAGGGAGCGGCGGCTACTTTGCACCGTGGGTCAGGGACCACCGTCAGTACCGGCTGACAGACTGCCGCCCATGGCCGACAGCACCCTGCCCAAGCACATGTCCCGTAGGAAGGCCCGCGAAATCGCCGACAGCACGGAACTGGTGAAGTCCGCGGACTGGTCCGAGACCCGGGAGTGGAACGTCACGGCTGCGGACGGCAGCGTCCTGGTGGTGGTGTCCCCCTCGTACGGCGGCGCCTCCCGCACAGGCCGGAACGGATGGAGGTACCGGATCGCCGCCCTCGGGCCGTCCGGGTCGAGGGAGCACTGGCCGACCAGGCAGGCCGCGGCCGTACAGGGCCTGATGGCGTGGACCCGGCTGGTCACGTCCCCGAGCTGACACCGGCCCACTACGGGCCGCCGCGCCCGCGTGCAGCGCCCCGGGCACCGCCATACGCTGGGATTCCGCGAGGGGGCCCCGGGAGGTCGGTCATGCCACGCCCCGTATGGAAAGGCGCCATCAGCTTCGGCCTGGTGACCATCCCCATTTCTGTACAGCCCGCCACCGAGAACAAGTCGATCGCCTTCCACCAGTACCACCTGGAAGACATGGGCCGCATCCGCACCCGCAAGGTCTGCGAGAGCGAGGGCAAGGCCGTGCCCACTGAGGAGATCGGCCGCGGCTACGAGACCCCGTCGGGCGCCACCATCCAGGTCACGGACGAAGAGCTGGACGCCATGCCGCTGCCCACCGCGAAGGCCATCGAGATCGTCGGGTTCGTGCCCGCCGAATCGATCGACCCCGTCCGCATCGGCGCGAGCTACTACCTGGCCCCCGAGGGCGCCGTGGCGAACAAGCCATACGTCCTGCTCCGCAAGGCGCTCGAACGGTCCAGCAAGGTCGCCGTCGCGAAGTTCGCCTGGCACAACCGGGAACGCCTCGGACTGTTGCGGATCAAGGACAAGGCGCTCGTGCTGCACTCCATGCACTGGCCCGACGAGATCCGCGACCCGTCCGTCGTCGCGACCCCGAAGCGCGTGAAGATCCCGAAAGATGAACTGGATGCCGCCGAAGAGCTGATGGACGCCTACGGCAAGGTCAAGATGGACGACCTGCGTGACGAGTACCGGGCTGCGCTGGAGAAGGTCATCGCCGCGAAGGCCGCCGGGCAAAAGCCGCCGGAGCTGGAGGAAACCGAGCAGCGCAGGGGCACGGTGGTGGACCTGATGGCGGCGCTACAGCAGTCCGTGAAGGACGCCCAGCAGGCCCGCGGCGAAGACCAGCCGGCCACAGTGCACGACATGCCGGCCGGGAAGAAGACGGTGAAGCGGACCCCCGCCAAGAAGACGGCCCCGAAGAAGACCGCGGCCAAGAAGGCCCCGGCGAAGAAGGTCGCCGCGAAGAAGACGGCCGGACGGAAGCCGCGGACCGCCTGACCACCGGGGGAAGCATGGCCCCTTCCACGCCCCGCCCCGAGTCCAACCTGATTGCTCACGCCCGCCGCGAACTCGCCCTCATCGGCGAAGACTGAGCGACCATCACCCCAGCTGAGACGTCTTTTGGGGTTTCAGACACATGAGGTACGTGGTCACGCGAAACGTTACGGCTGTAACGTCTCGCGACGCTCCCGCCCCGAGGGTTGGCCAGGTCCGCCGCCAGTCCGGGCGCTGGGTCACGCCAGCGTCAGCAACCGGTCGATGGTGGTTCGCGCGAGACCTGTCGTCGTGTGCATCTCCGTCTTCGTGACTCCCGCCGTCTCTGCGGCCACCAGCAGGTTCCCCTTCATGTCCTGGGTGGCCCTCCAGCCCGCGAGGAGATGCCACATCACGTAGGGGGCAACCCGCTTGGCATCCTCCGCATGTCCGCTGAAGAACTCGGGACGGGGCAGTTCCCACCGCTCGTGGATCGGATGGGCCGCAGGGTCGGGGGCGGCTGCGAGTGCGACAAGCTGCGAGCGCCTGATGTCCGACTCCAGCCGCTCGACCATCAGCCGCGCGAGAGTGCCGTAATGCAGGCGGCTTCCATCCAGGCGGGCCGCGCTGATCTCGTCGCCGGTAGCCGCGGAGGTGAGCGAGTCCGCGTACTCCCCGAGGAAATCGGTCATGACCGCGTCCCACGCGTCGACGTCGGCCAGTTCCTCGGCCGCGTGGCGGGTGGCGCGGATACTGTCGCCCAACCTCTCCACCCCGGCAGCCTGCGGGCCTCCACGCAGTACGCGCAGGGTCCGGAGCCACGGCTCGATGCCGTCGAGGTCACCCCGGGCCGATTCCTCCCACTCATCCCGGCTACACAACGCCTCGGTGTAGGCGATCTGTCGTCCGTCCTCCATGAGGCGCAGGGTGTATCCGCGCTCCTTCCAGACGCCGGTGTCGTAGCGCTCGCGGTAGTACACCCATCCCCAACTGCCCACGGCGTACACGCCCGCGCGGCCCGCGTCGCTGCTGTCGACGATTTCGATCATGACGATATCCCCCAAGCGAAGAGATCTGAACGTGTAGCAAATACTACATCAGCGACGTAGCGTTTGCTACACGTTCCCCAAAGGTCTCGTCGGGGGCGTGGAGCATGATGATGGGCCTTCACCAATTGTTGATCTTGAGGCGTCAGCGCATCCGTCGGGCGGCGGGGCACGCTGCTGTCCGACGCGAATCCATCCCGCCCACGGGACCCCCGGGCGCCTCATCCGTGTGGCTGAACCTGCGGATGGAGGGCCTGGACGGCGCGTTCGACGGTGCGGGTGTCGGTACGGGCGCGCTCGACGACCGTGGCCACGATGCGACTTGGGTCGGTGGTGGACCCCGCGCCCGAGGCCATCACCCTGTTAACGGAGGCTTCGACGTCTTCGGCGGCTTGTGCGGCCTCGCGCGCCTTCGCGGCGAGGTAGACCCAGCTGCCGCCCTGGAGAGCTTGGGAGCACGCGGAGACCCGGGCCAGCAGCGTGCCGTACGCGGCGGTTAGCCGTTCCTCCTCGACCGTGGGGGCGGTCATACCTCCACGCTACGACCGTCGGCAGGTGACCGCAGGACGGTGGTCAGTGGACGGCGACCTGGTGGGGAACCCGCTCGTCCTACGCCGGAACTTCGGCGTGCAGGATGTTCGCGAGCTTCTCCAGGCCGACGGATTTGGACGCCTTCAGCAGGACGACGTCACCGCTGTTGAGCAGTCGGTTCAGGAGCGGTAGCAGCACGTCGGGGTCGTCGGCAGATTCGATGCGCAGGGGCGAGGAGGGGCGCGCGGCTTCGACGAGTGCGGTCATCTCGGCGGTGGTGCCGACGGTGACCAGGACGTCGATGCCCAGGTCACCGACAAGCTTTCCGACGGCGGCGTGGGCCGCCTTGGCGGTGTCGCCGAGTTCCTTCATCTCTCCCAGTACGGCGACCGTACGCCGGTCTCCGGCCACGGAGGTGAGCGTTTCGAGTCCGGCGCGCATGGACTCGGTGTTGGCGTTGAACGCGTCGTTGATGATCGTCACACCGTCCGCGCGTTCAAGGACCTGGAGCCTTCCGGCCGACACCGGTTCGGCAGCGGACAGTGCTTCGGCGATCCGGTCGGTGGCCATGCCCACGGCGTGGACGGCCGCGGCGACCGCGAGCGCGTTGTGGACTTGGTGGGCACCGAGCAGGCGCAACTGAACGGGTCCCGACCCGTGAGGGGTGTACAGGGTGAAGGAGGCGCGGCCCGCGGTCACCTGGATGTCGGTGGCGCGGATGTCGGCGTTCTCGCCGGTCCCGTATGTCACGACCGCCGCGGAGGTCCGGGGGGCCATCGCGGCCACCAGCTCGTCGTCCGCGTTCAGGACGGCGACCCCGCCCTCAGCCGCCGAGGGAAGCGCCTCGATGAGCTCGCCCTTGGCCGTTGCGATCGCATCCCGGCTGCCGAACTCTCCGATGTGGGCGGAGCCGACGTTGAGGACGGTGCCGACCTGCGGCGGGGTCAGCGACGCCAGGTAGGCGATGTCGCCCTGGTGGCGGGCGCCCATCTCCAGGACCAGGTAGCGCGTGGACTCCGCGGCGCGCATCACGGTCAGCGGCAGGCCGATCTCGGTGTTGAACGAGCCGGGTGTGGCGACGGTTTCCCCGTGTCGGCTGAGGACCTGGGCGAGGAGGTCCTTGGTGCTGGTTTTCCCGGCCGAGCCGGTCAGCGCGATGATCTGCGCCCCGGTGCGGGTCAGGACGTGCTGGGCGAGGCGGCCGAGGGCCGCGGTGACGTCGGGGACGACGACGGCGGGCACACCGACCGGGCGGGTGGCCAGTACGCAGCTGGCACCGGTGGCCACCGCCTGGTCGACGAAGTCGTGGCCGTCCACGCGGGCGCCGGCCACCGCGACGAACATGCCGCCGGGGCCGACCTCGCGGGAGTCGCTGGCGCTGCGGCCGGTCACCTGCATCTGGGGATCGGGGGCGTCGTGGAGGGTGCCGCCGGTGGCGTCGGCGATCTCGGCGAGCGTCAGCGTGATCACTGGGCGGTCCTTCCGGCGGTGAGCGGAGCGAAGGTGATGGCGCGTCCGGTGTAGGAGGCGGTAAGGCGGCTGAGCGGAACCCGGTCGTGGGTCTGTCCCCAGGCGGACGGGTCGCGGATGAGGATGTCCGGGTCGGTGCCGTCCGTGTAGCCGCGGGCGATGACCAGGTGACCGCCCTTGCGGCCGTCGTCGGGGAACTGCTCGGTGATCGAGATGATCAGCGGGGCGTTGGCGAGAGCGCCGGTCAGGTCCCCGGCCGCGATGGGCTCCGCGCGGCCGGGAATCCCGAAGCCGGTGGCCAGGTCGGCGATGCCGGCGTGGAGCCAGCCCCGGTCGGTCAGGGCCTCGTGCTTGACGCCGAGCTTCAGCAGCTCGGTGACCGACGGCGCTTCACGGCCGTAGGCGAGCAGGATCATCCGCAGCGCTGCCATGCCGCACGCCCGGTTGGACCACTCCATCCGGTCCCCCAGTGCCCACCCTCCATGGAGGTCCCATTCGGCGGGATCAACGAGCTGGCGGACCATGGGCACATCGTGGACGTGGGGCACAGCAGCGGACTCCTGATGTCGCGTCAGGCAGCGGTCTCCCGCACGCTCGTTGACGCGTTCAGCACGGGAATGGGCAGGGGTACATCGTATGCGGGGCGGGTCAGCGCCTCATGGAGGAAAGCCCGAACCACGTCGGTGTGGCTCAGCCCGCACAGGGCCGCGCCGGTGACGAAGTTCGACTCCCGCGACATGCCCGGCGTTGTGTTCACCTCCAGTGCGTACACCGTCCCGCCGCTGGTGACCATGAAGTCGATCCGGGCGGCGCTGCGGCAGCCCAGGCCGTCCCACAGGGTCCGGGCGTGCCGGGTCAGCGTGTCCAGCACCTCCGTGGGGAGATCGGCCAGGGCGACGGACACGGTTCCCTTCGCGTCGGCGTCGAGTTTCGAGGCGGCGTCGTAGAACTCGCCGTCGTGGACCTCGGTGGCCAGCGGTGGGAACGCCAGCACCCCGCCGGGCAGTTCCAGCAGGCCGACGGTCACGGGCAGGCCGGTGACGTACTCCTCGACCAGGACCGGGGAGGGGTCGGTGGCCCAGGCGTATGCGAGGGCGGGCGCGAGCGCGGCTTCGTCGCGGACCAGGCTCATCCCGACGCTGGAGCCGCCGAGCGCCGGTTTGACCATCACCGGCCGGCCCTCCCACCGGGCCGCTGCACCCGACTTCCACGCCTGCCAGGCGGGGGTGGGGACGCCCAGGCCCTCCATGGACTGTTTGCACAGGATCTTGTCGGCGGCGATGGCGGACGCGGCAACCCCGCTGCCGCAGAACGGTTTGCGCAGGTAGTCCAGCAGGCCCTGGAGCCTGCCGTCCTCCCCATAGGGGCCGTGCAGGTTGGACAGCGCCACGTCGAAGGTGACGAGGTCGCGGATGAATCCGGGGTCGCACGGGTCGAGGATCTTGAAGGTTGCGCCGATCTCGATGAGCGATTCCGACAGGGCGGTGACCGACATCTGCTCGGTGGGGCTTTCGGCGATGTAGAGCCGGTCCTCGGCGGACAGACCGCCGTAGACCAGCGCCACACTCAGGGCCTGGCCGGCCTGCTGCCAGGTCCGTAACGCCTGGGCCTCGCGGTGGATGGCCGCGGCGTCGAGGGGGCCGATGAGAGGTGTCATACGAGTTCTCCTTGGTAGGTCTGGGTGACCGGGCCGCCGATCCAGAAGGCCTTGCCCCGGCGCTCGGAGTACGGGCGCACCATCAGGGGCGTCCCGGAACGGTTGTGGACGATGACCTGCTTGTCCGCGACGAGCCCGCGTAGGGTCGCGATCACGACGGCGGCGACGGCTCCGCTGCCGCACGACAGCGTCTCGGCCTCCACACCCCGCTCGTAGGTGCGGATCTTCAGCTCCTGGGGGCCTGCGGCCTGGACGAAGTTGACGTTCGTTCCCAGCGGTGCGAGGTCGGGGTGGTTGCGGACCAGGCGACCGCACACCACGGCGTCGACGTCGTCCACATCCGCCACGACCGCCACTACGTGCTCGGTGCCGGTGTGCGCGGAGTCGAACCAGATGGGGCGCCCGTTCAGCACGGCCTGGACGCGCCGGGGGTCGACGGCGCCGACTTCGGCCGTCACCCACACCCCGTCGTCACCCACCAGCGCCTGGTGCTCCACGCCGGCCATGACTAGACGCACCTCCTTCACCAGGGCGCCGGAGTCCTCGGCCGCGCACCAGGCGGCGCACCGCAGGGCGTTGCCGCACATGGTGGCGATCGAGCCGTCGGCGTTGAAGCAGGCGACACCGCGCAGGCCCGGGTCGGCGGTGAGCGGGGCGCTGATGACCAACCCGTCCGCACCGATGCCGGTACGCCGGGCGCACAGCTCTCTGGCCGTATCCGACCAGTCTTTTTCCAGGTCCGCGGCGGTGCCGGTGAGGAGAACGAAATCGTTCCCGGCTCCGTGGACCTTCCGGAAGTTCAGCACGGATCACGCCCTTCGAATTGAGGCGGTCAAGGGATGAGGCGGCCCCGGGCCCTGGGCCGCCGCTGTGCTGAGAATCCGCCCGTCCAACCCGGCCTGACGAGTACCCTGGGTGTCGCGAACCGTGGCGGAAATGCCACGCTCCGTAACAGATTTCGGGAGGGTGAGGCCACGGTGGGCAGCAGGAGCACCAACCCGCATCTGGCTCTGTGGATCGCCGCGACGGGCCTCTCGCACGGCGAGATCGCCCGCCGGGTCGCCGCCGAAGCGATGCGCCGAGGTCACCGGCAGATCGCCCCGGACGCCACCCGCGTACGCCGCTGGATCGACGGCGAACGGCCCCGCCCACCGGTCCCCGAACTCCTCGCGGCCGTCCTATCCGAAGCGGTCGGCCAGACGCTCACACCTGGTGACCTCGGACTGACGGCCGCCGGGGCAGTGCTCGATACGATCCAACTACCGCTGCTGACCGAGGCAGCCGCCCAAACCCTGGCCGGATGGACACAGATGGACCTCTTCCTGGACCGCCGCGAAAGCCTCAAGCTCGCCATCGGCGCCCCGCTGGTCCTGGCCGCCGAACGGATGCTCGGCGGCGTCGCCCGCCAGCTCAACCCGAGCCACCAGGGCTTCGACACCGACACCGTCATCGCGCTGGAAGAGGTGACAACGTTCTTCTCCCGCGCGGACGCCTCCAAGGGCGGCGGCCTGTACCGCTCCGCGATCGTCGCCCAGCTCGCCGAGGTCGCCCGGCGCATCCAGGACGGTGTCCCCGCCTCCCTGCGCGCCCGTGTGTTCGGCGCGACCGCCGACCTGGCGGCGCTGGCCGGGTGGGTCAGTCACGACTCCGGGCGGTATGCGACCGCCCAGCGGTACTGGAGTTACGGGATCTACGCGGCCGGTGAGGCCGGACAACGTGATCGCGGGGTCGAGATCGTCACCCGCATGTCCCACCAGATGATCTACCTCGGCCGGCCCGACGACGCCCTCGGACTGCTCGGCGTGGCCGCCGCCAAGGCGGAGAAGCCCGCGCTGAAGGCGCTGGTGGCTTCACAGACCGGCCGGGTGCACGCCGCCCTTGGACAGGAACAGCAGGCCGATGTCCATCTCGGCCGGGCCGACGCCCTGGTGGCCGACGGACTTGGTGAGGACGTGCCCGAGTGGGTGGCGTACTTCGACGCCGCCGAACACGCCGGCGCCCGCGCCGTATCCGCCCGTGACCTCGCAGGCTTCCATCCGGGCGGCGTCAGGCGGGCCAGCACCCACTTCCGTGACGCACTGCGGCTGCGGGCGCCCGGCTTCGACCGGGTCCGGATCATGGACCGGATCGGGCTCGCCGCCGCGCTCTTCGACGAAGCCGAGGTCGAGCAGGCCACCACTGTTGCCCAGCAGGCCCTGACCGAGGCCACACGGGTCGACTCCACGCTCGTCGCCTCCCGCCTCAACACCCTGCTCGGCGCCGCCCGCCCCTACAAGACGGCGGCCGTAGACGAGCTCCGCACCCGCGCCCGGCATCTCGCCACCGCCCAGCCCACCACGATCGCGGCCTGACCCGCACTTGCGGGCGTCCAAAGAGCCCGAGCACCAGCCCAAGCCCGGCCGGTAACTTCGTCCGCCCGACCGGCCCGGGCACGGACCCCAGTGCCGTCGACCGGCGGGACCGCTGCGGCGGCGGGCCATACGAGACTCTCCACAGCTGGCCACCGCGGCCGGCCCGTACGGCTTCCATTCGGCGTCTGCGCGCCGCGCTCGTCGACGCGCTCGGCCCCGACTGCCATCTGTGCGGCCGGTATCCCGGCGCCATGGTCGACCACGACCATCAGACGGGCCTGGTCCGCGGCTTGTTGTGCGCGTTCTGCAACCGCACCCTGGAGGAGTGCCCGCATGTCACCGGCTGCCCCAAGGCCGACTATCTGCTATCGCCCCCGGCGGCCGGGCTGCACCTGCGCTACCCGGCCAGCCAGGAATGGCGGCCCAAGGAAGCCACCCGCCGATGGAAGATCGAGATGCTCGGATTCGACCCCTTCGAAGGACTGAATTTCGAAGGACTGAATTCGGCCCCGTAGGCGCTGAGGACCTGATACACCACGGCGGCGCAGCCGCACGACGACGCGGGCCCCGGCTCCCCCTCTGCGAGGGGACCGCCGGGGCCCGCGGGTTATCTGGCCAGACAGACCATCTCTCAGCCGGACTCCTCCAGCGCGAAGTTCTCCATGCAGTCGCCGCACATGATGTTGCGGCGTTCGAGGGTCTTCGGGGAGACCCGGATGACCGCGGGCGGCTCGCACTGGCACACGGCCTTGACGTAGTTGCGGTCCTCCTTCTCCTTCTTCCCCGACGGCACCTCTTCGTCCCCGCCGGCGTCGGCTCCGGTGTCCGCGTCGTCGGTGGTTCCGCCCTTGCTGCCGCCCCCGCGGCTGCGGGTGGCGAAGATGTCGGGGGTGCGGGTGGCGTGCATCGCCTTGTCCAGCGCGGCGATCTGCTCGGCGTACGTCTTCGCCGCCTCCTCGCCCAGCTCCGTACCGGCGAACCCGTACTTCTTCTTCCACTTCTCGGTGACGTCGGCCCGCTGGACGAGCCCCATCGCCTCGGCGATCTTCCGGAACTCCTTGTTGTGGTACTGGCTGGCCGAGCAGTCGTTGACGCCCCGCGCCTCGTTGGCCGCGTGCGTGGCCTCGTGCAATAGGTATCCGAAGACCTTCGGCGCCCCGTCGGCGAGGGACTCGGCGGTGACGAACACCTCGTGGTGGACGTCGTCGCCTTCGCGCAGGCGCCACCGGCGGGGCGCGAAGTGGGCCAGCTCGACCGCGCTCGCGCGGCCGCCGGTGGCCATGCTGATGACGGCCTCGGGCACGTCGCAGTGGCGGGCGCGGATAGCGTTCCAGGCCCCCACCAGGGCGGAGGTGACTCCGGCGGCGATCTCGGCGACGGTCACCTCGACGGGCAAGTCAGGCACGGCCTCCAGCGACGGGGCGGGGGCAGGCTCGGGGATGACGACGACGGCTTCGGTGGTCATGGCTACACCTTAGCCAGAAACTCACCTCTTAAGAGGTGAGTTTCTGGGGTGAGTTGACCGTGTCGTCGGCCACCCGCCGCCCTGTCCGGCGGAGTTGGCAACCCCGAAGACGCGACGGGGCAGGCTGCCCGCCCGGCAGGTCAGAAGTTGGCGCGGTCTCCGATGTACTTGGTCTTCTCGCACGCCGTGCGGCTGCTTCCCTTGAACTTCACGCACAGCTTGGTGTCGGTGCCGGTCTGCATGGACGACCAGGTGTAGCTCAGGGTCTTGCCTACTCGCGTCGCGGTCGAGGTGTCGAAGCGCTCGCCGTCCCAGTACAGGGTCACCGCATTGCTCTTGACGTGCTTCGGGGGGTTCGTCCAGATCCCCGTGACCGAGTTCCAGCCGTTGTTGCCTTCCAGTCGGATGCAGACCTGGGGGCCGGAGAAGTGGTGGGTGCAGGCGCTGGTGTCTGCGGCGGCGGGCCCCGCAGTCGTCATGACCAGCGGCACGGCAAGGCCTACGCCAAGGCAAATGATCTTACGCATGCCCCCTCCAACGCCGTACCGGCGGCGGGACGACACGGCGAAGGGGTCGGGACCACCCCGACGAGCGACAGCGGCCCGCCGCGGCATGCTTCGACGGGCCGCTCGGGCTGCCGGGAGGCGTCAGGTCTCGCTGATGCGCCAGGCGCTGGGCACCACGCCGGGCAGGCGGTGGTCGATCTGGTGCTCCCCCTTGGTGCAGCCCGCGAACGGGCCGCTGGAGTTGCGCAGCTCCCGCAGGCAGGGGTCGAGGTGGTCGCGGTGCCACACCGAGGGACCGGTGTAGCCGCAGGTGGCCGGGTCGGTCAGCTCCTGCCAGGCCAGCCATAGCGCGTGCAGACGGGCGATGGCGACGGGGTGCTCGAACCACAGGTGACACCAGCGGGCATCGCCCGACGGCTCAGCCAGATAGCCGGGCACGAGCACGCCCTCCACCCACTCGATCAGGGCGCGCAGCTCGTCGTCGTACTGAGGAGGGTCGAGCAGCAGAATGAACGGCGGATACTGCCACTCGTCTTCCTGGTCAGCCCCGTCGACGGCCTCTCCGCCGGCCTCCGCCTCGTCGTCGGTGGAGGCCTCGCCCGGGTCGGCGTCGGCCCCCGCGGCCAGGGTCTTCATCTGGGCGGTCAGGGCCGCAAGCTGGGCCTTGACGTCCTCCAGGTCCTCGAACAGCCCTACGGGCACCTCGAAGTCCGGCACGTCCGGCTCATCGGCCACCGCGGGCCGCCTTCCTCTCCTCGTACGCCGCGACGGCCCGCTTGGTGATGGCCAGCTCCTCGGCCTTCATCTGCGGGCCAATGTGAGCCATGGCCTCCTCCGCGTACCAGGGCCGCAGACCGATCTGCGCGACGGGCATACCCGTGGCCATCAGCAGCGCCGTGCCCTTCGCCATGGCGCGGATCTCGGCGGGGTCGAGCACCTGCTCGCGTTGCTCGGAGTAGCTGCGGCTGTAGCCGTCCTTGCTCTTTGAGTACGACCCACGCTGGACGTAGTGCGCGCCTACCAGGGTGGAGATGTCGGTGGCGAACTTCGCGTCGTCCAGGCCGACACCGATCAGCTTCTTGGTCGCGGCCGACCACATCGAGTCCATGCCGACCTCGCCCCAGGCCTTCACGCCCTGCCGGTAGGACTGGAGGATCACGAAGGGCGTGATCCCGCGAGAGCCCAAGTGGCTGTAGAGGTCGGGAAGGTCGGCGATGCGGCAGATGTTGGCGGCCTCGTCCAGGACCGCCCGCATTGGCTCGGGCAGGCGGCCGCCGTTGCGCTCGCCCGCCTCGGTGCCGGCGGTGAAGATCGCGTCGGCGAGCGCGGCCACGACCGCGCTGGACGGGCCGCCCTTCTTGCTCAGGAGGTAGAGGGTGTCCTTGCTGGTGGCGAAGTGCTCGGGGTCGAAGCGGGGGAAGCGCTTGTCCGGCGTGACCCACGCGAGGACCTTCTCGTCGCGCAGGGCGCTGACGGCGGTCCTCGCGTTCTGGTAGATCCCGCTCTGGGTTTCCTCCGCGATGTTGATGGACGAGTCCACCTGCTCGGCGAGCACGGGTTCGTGCTGGTAGAGCACGCGGAGCGGCGCCTTCTCCTTCGGGTCGGACAGCCACTTCATGACGTCGCGGACGGTGCCGCCCTCCCACCAGGCGGCCCGGAACAGGCCCACGAGGAGGTCACCGGCGGCCTGCGACCAGAACGGGTCGGCCTGCTCGCTGGTGATCTGCGTGACGAAGTGGGAGGCCAGACGCTCGGCGCCCTCCAGCGTCTCCGCCTGGGCGACCATGTCCCACCACATCTGGCGCTCGACCTGGGCCACGCCCTGGGTGTCGAGAATCCAGGCCTGCCCGACCCTCGAACGGCTCCCGAGGGTCGCGGCGTAGACGTCGGCCTTATTGCTGGTCATCAGCAGGGCCGCTGGGGCTTCCTCGGCCACCGGGATGGCCAGCGACGTCGACTTGCCCGCGCGCGGCGCCATGATGGCGACGTAGGTGTCCTCGTCCGACCCGCGCAGCTCGATGCCGGACGGCATGTGGTCGCCGAGGAGCACGCCCCGATCTCGGGCCGGGATCTCCTTGGGCTTGGTGTCCTTCAACGAGACGCGCAACCGGGTCGCGGTGGTGGCGGCCTGCTTCGGCGTCAGCTCCCGCACCTGGTGCAGCGTCGCCAGACTGCTGGGGTTACGGAACCAGCGGAACGCCACCCGCAGCCCCCACACCACGAGGATGACGACGGCCACGTCCAGCAGTGCGGCGCCGATGGTGGACGCGGTCTGGGAGTGCGGCCACACCGTCGACCACTCGGTGGCCATCTGGAAGGCGCCCACCAGGGACAGGGGGAAGTCGGCAACGTCCTCACCGGTCACCAGCGCGCCGGCCGCCGCCCCGGCCCATGTCGAGACCCCCAGCGTCACGGCACCGCCGAGGAGAATGCCCCCGGCGGCCCACGCCCTGTCGTTCTCCGTCATCATCAGCTACCACCTCCTGTGGCGGTCGTGATCCGGCGCCGGTTGGTGTCCGTGCGGTACAGCCGCAGCTCGGTCCCGGTCAGTTCCAGCGAGGCCGCGATCCCCGGCCGCGTTCCGATCTTGATCAGATACTTGCCGCGGCCCGGGTGCCGGGTGCCCTCTTCCTCCAGGGGCGCGGTGCCGTCGGCGTCGTCGTAGGTGGGGTCGATGTCGAGCCCGGTGGATGTCGCCGACGACCACGAGCCGATCATCATGCGCTCCTGCTCGGTCAGGGACCGTTTGCCGGTCACCCGGCGCAGCTCCTCCTCCGAGGACGCGCCGATCACCCACGTGTCGCACCGGTCCATCAGCCCTCTGGCCTTGGCCCGGTCGGTCTCCGTCGGCAGCGCCTCGACGTCCAAGAGGCTGTGCGTGACGTAGATCGTGACGTCGTTCGTGGTCCGGTTCAGGCGGCTGATGGCGTCCATCGCGTCCACGAGGCCCGGGCCGGACCGCAGGGCGCGCCACATCTCGTCCATCGGCAGCACGAGCGAACGGTCCATCAGGCCGATGCTGCGGGCGCTGTCGATCGCGCTGTAGGTGTACGCCCACGTGGCGATCATGCCCGCGCTCACGACGTCGTGGCCGCGCGCCCGCAGGGCGGAGATGTCGACCGAGACCGCGGGGGCGTTGATGTCCAGCGGCGTCGTCGTCTGCCCGTCGAACAAGCCCTTCAACGGGCCGCCGATCAAGTTGTCGAGTCCGGCGATCACGCTTCGGGTCAGGTCCTGGTACCGCTCGCCCTCGGCGGCCAGCTTCGTCCGCAGCTCCTCCGGAGCCGCCCGCAGCACCCGGACGACGTCCGAGACGATGGGGTCGCTGCCCCGCTCCTGCGCGGCAGAGGCGACCTGGGCGGCGGTGTCGAGCGCGCTGCGCTCGATCTCGTCCGGGGCCCGGCCAAGGCCGTGCTTGGTGGACAGCAGGGCCACGAGCGTCTCCAACCGGCGCCCGTTCAGGACGTCCAGCAGGGACTCGCGGCGGTCCACGGACAGCGTGTGCAGACGCCCCTTGAGCGGGCCGGAGTCCAAGGGGTTCAGGCGGCCGATGCCGTCGCCGATCCGCACCACCGATCCGCCGAGTTCGTGGATCAGGGTGCTGTACTCGCCCTTGACGTCGCCGGGGACGCACACCATGTGCCCGTACGCCGAGTACACCAGGCACACACGCTTGACCAGCGCGCTCTTGCCCGCGCCGGGCTGGCTCATGACCCACATGCCGGGGTTGGTCGTGAGCTTGCCGGTCCAGCCGGAGGGGTCGATGCACACCAGCTCGCCGGTCAGTACGTCCCGGCCGACCGGTACGCCGCGCGGCGGCAGTCCGCTGCCGAGCAGGAACGGGTAGATCCCGCCGGCCTGGCTGGTCGGCCCGGTGTAGACGGTGCCGGTGTCCTCGACCGGGACGCGGCCGCTGAACCGCCCGCCCCACCCGAGCCGGGGGGCGAAGCGGCCCCGCAGCTTCTTCTCGGCTCGCCTCTCCTCGCGGCTGGGCGCCTGCTCGATCTCCCGCACCATCCGCTTGGGCGTGGTCACGGGTACCTGTTTGGGCTTGCGCGCCATCGTCAGTCCTTCACCAGCGGGTTGTAGCCGATCGGCAGCTGGGCGGCGAACACAGCGGCCCCGGCCCCGTACGCAGGACGCATGCGAATCCCGCGGGTCGCCTTCACCGCGCGGGCCAGCTCCTGGCGGGCGGCAGGAAGATCAGCCGTACTGCGGGCGGTCGCGGTCACCATCAACGTCCAATCCACGACCTGCTCACCTCCGGCGACCTGGGCGGCCGCCTTCTCCGCCCGCTGGGCATCCGCCCGCTGGCTGTACTTCGCCCGCCCCTTGACCTCGGCGGTCGCCTGGGCCCGCTGGTGGGCGTGGCTGATCTCCCGCTCCAGCACCGCCTCGCCCTCGTACGGGTCCAAGACGCGGTAGGCAATGGTGATGCGCCGCTGGTGACGGCCGGGGGCCAGCAGCTGCAGCAGCACGCTGTAGGGGATGGGCCGTCGCGGCATCTCCCGCAGCACCCAGCTGACGGAGATACCGCCGTCGTGGCTGTACTCCTCCCAGCCGTCGTCGGCGGCCTGCGGCCCGCACTCGCCCCACGACAAGTCCGCGAAGTCCGCGTCGCGCGCGTTGAAAACCTCGGGGTCGTACGCACTGCGGACGATCCGCCGAAGGTCGATGTCGGTGGCCCGGCGCTCGATGTCGGTTCCGGTGCCGGAGAGATCCAGCCCGTCGACCACCCGCAGCGACTCGGCAACCTGCTCGGCAAGGTCCGCCGGCGC
Source organism: Streptomyces mabaensis (assembly GCF_053763515.1). Lineage (NCBI taxonomy): Bacteria > Bacillati > Actinomycetota > Actinomycetes > Kitasatosporales > Streptomycetaceae > Streptomyces > Streptomyces mabaensis. The sequence goes on along the minus strand of NZ_JBSOPZ010000027.1, from coordinate 11,654 downwards.
GTTGACGGTGGCGTTCGGGTCCACCGTGACGCTCATCCAGGGCGCCACGCTCGCAGTCGCGTGCGGCGTCGTGCGGACCAGTTCGTCAATGATCCGCTTGGCCAACTGCGGGGCGTTGGGGTCCTTGCGGGCCTTCACGTCGTCCCCCAGGGCCTCCCCGGCTCCCGGGGTGATCTGGATGGTCACACTCGCCCCCTTGACCTGCTCGTCCGTGCTCATCGCGTCCAGCACGGACGACCAGCTGCGCAGACTGCTCTGCACCGCCCCGGTGGGCGCCATGAGGCTGCCACCGGGGGCGAGCAGGGTCGTGACCGTCATGTACCCGGTCGCCCGGTCGTGGACAAGCCCGACGAGACGACCGGTGGTCGGGTCGCTCGCCCTGATCAGGGTGGAGCTCGCGCCCACGCCCGGCAGATCCAGGGCGTAGGGGTGCGGGAGAAACAGCCTCCGGTAAGAGGTGGCGTCGTACCGTGCCGCCCGCTTCCAGGCGATTTTCGCCCAGTAGTAGGACAGGGCCGACATGCCGTGCCGCTTGGCGGCGGCCAGCGTGAACGCCGCACCCGTCGCGGGCAGCGTGATGAGCAGGGAGAGCGGCTCCTGCGTGGCGATGAGCCCGTCGGCCATCAGCACCGCAGCACCGATCAGCGTCGCGGTCCGCGACAACCCGCCGAACCCGAAGGAACGGCGGGCCCGGAAACCGTCGACCATCAGAGTCCGGGGCACTTCATGGCTACTCACTGCTGGTCTCCCCCGCCTACTGCTCCGCTCGCATCCTGGACCGCGTTGTTGACGCCGTCCAGGACCTGAATGGGCGCGGCTGCCGGAAGCGCGACGCTCGCCGCACCCGCTCCGGCCGCCGTGCCGGTACCGGTGGCGCCGGCCGTTCCTTCGGTGCGGCCGCCGACGGCCGTATCGGCTCCCGGCACACCGTCAGGCCCACCCTGGGTGGGCACGTTTGCCCCGCCCTGATTCCGGGCTGCCTGCGCCTGGGCGTCGCCGCCCTGGCCGCCGTCCTCGCCGCCGCCCTGGCTGCCCATGGTCTGGGACACCATCTGGGCGTGCTGCACCGGAGTGGTCGGCCCGTCGCCCTCGCCGCCGCTTCCGCTGTCGCCGTCTCCACCGGCCTTACCGGCGAAGTAGCCCGCCCCCCCGGCCACTGCCCCCATCGCGCCGCCTGCGCTCATCCCGGCCCCGGCCGCCGCCCCGAAGGGCGCGAAAATCTTCGCGAGGGGCCCGGGTGCGAGGACGGCCAGGAGGAGGGTGGCGCAGCCGCGCAACCACTCCGCCAGTGTCTGGCTGTGCCCGAACTCGGCGAATCCGATGCAGATGATGATGGCAACCGTGGGCTTGTACGCAATGATGACGAGTCCGCTGGTGATCAGGGCCGGGGCCCATTTGCGGGTGGTGTCACCGCCGGTGCGGCCGCCGCCGGCCACGGGCAGCAGTACGCAGATGATTGGGATCGCGCTCTGCCGCAGAAAGATCATGATCAGCTGAATGAAGCCGATCAGCAGCAGCACCCCGACCACGCAGAGCATCGTGATGGGGTTGGCGATCCCGTTGGGCAGCAGGACCGCGACGATGCGCTCGTAGGCTTCGCCGTCGTTGTCGAAGGTTGCGTTGACCAGACCGCTACTCAGGGCGTCTCCGAGGACCAGTAGCAGGGCGAACATGCTCACGCCGACGGTGGAGAGGATCAGGTTCTCGATCCAGCCGGTCATTGCCCGGCCGGCATGTTTGGCCTGCCCGGTCAGGGCCATCTTGCCCAGCTGCCACATCACCCCGGCCGCGGCGATCACCAGCCCCAGCCAGGTCATCATGCCCGCCAGCGTGGCATCGCCGCCCCACAGCCCGGTCCCCTTGAGGTCGACCGACGGGCCGAGCAGCGACACGGTGAGCGTCTTCTTGATCACCCATTTCGTCACGTCCTCGGCGCTCTTGATGATGTCTCCGAGGATGGAGTCCTTGACGGCCTTCCAGGCCTCGTCGACCTTCTTCGCACCGGCGTCGCCGATCTTGTCGCACAGCGACGAGCCGGTGAACAGCTCGGCGCCGGCATCCACCGCGCCCAGGAGCGGCCCGGCGCCGACCCGGCAGGTCACCTCGATCCCGCCATCGACGATCCCGTCGGCCGCCGCAGGCTGCGTCGCGGACACCGACAGCCCGAATATGGCGACCAGGACGAGCAGCAGCGACGTCAGCCGCCGCCTCACGATGCCTCCCGGATGGCCGTCCACCCGGCCGCGTTGAACTCGGCGTCACCCGGAGCCACCATCTTCGGCTCCGACTGGCTCTGGGAGTCCTCCTGCGCGCGCCGGGTGGCGGGCACCGACAGCTTCCAGTCCTCGCCCTGCCACTGCGCACCGATCAGGGTCCGGGAGTAGGATCCCTCCTCCTTGGCCGTCTCCCCGGCCTTCTGGACCACCCGGGACAGCAGCCACACACTGACCTCGTCAGACGACTTCTTGATGACCTTGAAGCCCACCACGTTGCTGCGCACGTACGCGCCGGGCGGCAGCGGCTGCCCCGGCTTCACGCCCATGCTCCGGGCGATCGCCTTGTCGCTGTCGATCGCGTTCAGCTCGACCCGCTCGGCGGCATCCGAGGACTGGTCGGCCTGCCCGATGTACCCGTAGTAGAGGCGCAGCTGCTCGTCGACGTTGGAGGTGTTGCCCTCCACCGCGGTGGTGTTGGCGGCCGCCATCATCGCCACCGCTCCCTCGTCGGTGTGCGGGAACCCAACCTCGCTGCCGCGCTCGTCGGTCCGCTTCCCCCGCGGAAGCGCAGCCCACCGCTCCGGCTCAGTCCAGTCCTCCGGCGCCGCGTACGTCGCCGACGGCCCCGGGTCCGCGCTCGCGCTGGCCCCGGCCTTGCCCGGCGCGTCCGTACCGTCCTCGTCCCCGTTGAGCAGTGCGTACCCCGTCAGGGCGAGTACGGCCGCAAGGGCGGCGCCGGCGAACCAGACACCCTTGGTGTTCCACGTGCCCGTGCTCCTGGTGCGTCCCATGTCGGCCCCCTCAGCCTGCGATGCCGTTGAGGATGGCGATCAGGGAGCTGGACAGCAGGATCGCCGCGATGCCGCCGCCCATCCATTTGAAGGGCTCCGACCCGCCGCCGTTGCGGGATTTGTCCGCCACGGCGAGCTTGTAGACGCCGAAGGCCGTGCCGCCGACTCCGGCCAGGATCAGCAGCCACAGGCCGTAGCCGAAGATCTCGGCGACCGGGCCGTCCATCCCGGGGATCTTCGTGGGCTTGGCCCCGGGAATGAGACCACCCTCGCCGTCACCAGGCGCCGCCAGCTGCATCGCCACGGCGATCCGCTCCAAAGCCATGATCAGTTCCTCTCCATCGTGCGCCGCAGCTTCTCGGCCGCGGACTGGACGTCCTTGTATTCAAGGGCCTCGTCAGGGCCCTTAACGGCTCGCAGGACCGGCAGGTATGGCACCTTCGCCACCCCGGCCAAACGCCCTTCCAGGGCGCGGATCAGGAAGCGGGCGTCCTGTACCGGCCGCGCCGGGGCGTCAGCCACCCACACGAGCCAGGGCTTCGGCAGGGGGCCCCACCGCAGCAGGGTCTCCTCCACGCGGGTCGCGCCGTGCAGGGTCGTGTCGGCCACGAGCACCGGGGCGGCCGCGTACGGGATGTACTCCCCCGGCGCCAGGACACGGGCACGGGCGCCGCCGGCGTCACCATCGAGCATCCGGGCAACCGTCGCTACTGCAATGCCATTGCCGTCGACCGGCATCAGCGCCCACCGGAGTACAACCGATGCTGTCCTACCCGGGGTTGACGCCACCTGTTGGGTGGTCATGCCGCAACTCCCCCCTATATGCCTTCGCTTAAGTCACGATATTGGGTTCTTGGGATCACTGAGGCTAGCGTGAACCCCCGACAAACCGTGGTGGCGTTTTCGCGGGAGGCGGAGGTCAGGTCACAGGTGACGCCCTACGACAGCGCGTGGCAAAGGGAGATGCACCTGCGCGGCAGGGGCTGTTTCGAGACGGCGACCCGATCGCGACCGGTGGACCCGCCCCCAGTCACAGCGTCAACACCTGCACTCATCAGCCACACCCCGAGTCGCCAGCGGTTCCGCGTGGACGCCTTGGCTCAGCTGCGTGCAGTGAAGGGGGCGTTCTTCCGCCGAGCGAACACGCCCCACACGAGACCTGATCCCGACCCTACGTGAGCCGTGATCCCGTACGGGGTCCGGCCCCGCTCAATGGAGGCGCACATGCCAAGCGACTCGTGATCTAGTACGGCAGCAAGTCACACAACTGGCACGACAGCAGAGAGAGAACAGCACGGGGGGATAGCGCGTGAAGGTGCTCGTTGGAGCCGTCGCCGCGGTGATAGGCCTCGTCGTACTGGCGTTCATTGGGGTGGTGGTACTGATCGTGGACGACGATGCTTCGGCCACCGAAACGTCTGACGGCGGGGGCGGGTTGCAAGGCGTTCCCGAAGAATTCCGCAAGTGGATCTTGCAAGCGGATGCCGACTGCAAGGAACCGGGGATGACCCCGGCGCTGCTGGCCGCTCAGCTCTACCAGGAGAGCAAGTTCAAGACCAGCCGCGAGGAGGCCACCAGCAGAGTCGGCGCGCAGGGGCCGGCGCAGTTCATGCCGGGGACCTGGGCGACGTGGGGGCGCGACTCGGACGGCAACGGCGAGAACTCGCCGTGGGACATCGGTGATGCCGTCATCGCGCAGGGCCGCATGATGTGCTCGCTGATGAAGTCGGCGAAGAACTCCGGCTATCCCGGGGGCGTCCAGGCGCTCGCGCTCGCCGGGTACAACGCCGGATGGGGCCGGGTCGTGGAGTACGGCGGGGTGCCGCCGGTGACGTTCGCGAAGGGCGAGACCTTCAACTACGTGAAGCTCATCCTGTCGACCATGTCGCGCTTCGAGGGCCCCGGGCTCCTCACGATCTCCGGGTCCGGCTCGGGCGCAGACGCCCTGCGCAAGGCGTCCACCCGGATGGGCACCCCATACGCGTACGGGGGCGGCGGACCGGCGGGCCCGTCGCTCGGCTTCTGCGACGGTAAGAATGGCTACCTCAACGGGTCGTGCGCCGCGAGCAAGACCATCGGCTTCGACTGCTCCAGCCTCGTCCAGTACGCCTACTGGCCCAAGCTGAAACTGCCCCGGACGGCCGAAGCGCAGTACGGCGCCACGTCCGACCGGCCCGTCTCCCGCAGCGACCTCAAGCCGGGTGATCTGCTGTTCTGGGCAAAAGGCGGAAGCGGCTTCATCTATCACGTCGCGATCTACGCGGGCGACGGCAACGTGCTGCACGCTCCACGCACTGGACGCAGCGTGGAAGTCGCCCCGCTCACCTCGGCGATGCCCCAGGGCGACTACGTCGGCGCGACCCGACCCTGACCACTCGTGTAGGGACTCATCAGATCCGTCGGTTTCTCAGCGATCTGTCGGTTTGAGACCGCAAGTTGAAGAGTCCGCAGGCCAAGCGTCTCAGCGATCTGTCCGACCGCGCAAGACGCCCGTCTTGTTCGAGGAATCCGACAGATCGATGAGACGAAACCGCCGACAAGTCACTGAGACACCGCAGCAAAAGCCCAGGTCAGACGAGCGCCGACCGACAGATCAAACGAGAACCTACAACTCGTTGTAGGGACGCAAATGATCTGTCGGTTTCTCATCGATCTGTCGGTTTGAGGCCGCAATCCCGAGAAGCCGCAGGTCGACCGTCTCACCGATCTGTGGGTCCGAGCAAGATGGCTGATTCGTTCGAAGAATCCGACAGGTTGGTGAGAAGTGCCGACAGATCGTTGAGAAGCGGCGACGAAGGACCTGGTCAGACAGTCGCCGTCCGACAGATCAAACGAGAACCTACACTCGCGTAGGTCCGCAGTGGAGTTGGCCTTTCCTCATCGTTCTGTCCCTGCCTTGTCCGCTTGGGGACGATGAGAAATCCGTTCTCGCAGGTGATGCGAACTGGTGCTTTCGGCCGCACTCTCATCCGCAAAGCGAATCCGGTCAGCCGCGGTCCATTGCAGGAAGCGACTGCCGCAGCACGGGGTTGTCCGGGTCGGACCAGTCGACCTCGCGTACCGCGTCCACGGCGCCGGCCCGCCACCCCCATTGCGTGTCCCAGTGGCCGTAGACGGTGGCCGTGTGCACCCGAATGGGCCGCCGTGCTCCGTCCCAGTCCAGTACGTCGAGCACCGGCAGGGTGTCGAGCACGGCCCACCCGGGGCGCACGATGCGCTGCGGCCAGTACGTGGGGACATTCATGATGAAGAACGGGTATGGGTCCTGCCGGGCCTTCCACGTGAAGATGACCGAGGCGTCCCCCTCCCCGTACCGGGTGTCCACGACCACGGCCGGAACCGGCGGGGCCACGCACGGCCCAAACACTTTCTCCCCGTACGACGGCCCGTAACGCTCCCGCCGCTGCTGGGCGGTGTGCACGCCGTTAGCGAGCGCCGCTTGGACCTGCGCAGTCACCCCCTGGCTCACGGCCTCGCGCGCATCAACAACTCGCATGCCCCACCTCCGGCGACCGATATGCCCACCAGTGTGGCGGTCCAAGCCGCCCCAGATGCCCTGTTCCCCAAAAGGATTCCGCCCGTAGTCCGCCGCAAGAAGTGGACATCTCCATGGGCAACTCGATGAGAAGCCGCACTAAAGTCCCAGCTCAAAGCGTCTGGCCGGACAAGAGCGATGAGAACCTACCGTGAAAACGACGCGTGCCGCAGACCCGATCCGGCCTGCGGCACGCGTGTGTTCGGCCGACGAATTAGCGGGTCTTGCCGCGCGTCGGGGCGGGCCCGGCCTCCCGGTGCGGGGCCACCGCCGGCTCAGCAGGCGCCGCGCCCTTGGCCGCCTGCGGCTTAGTAGGGCCCACAGTCGCCGACTGCGCCCGGGCCGCCGTGGTGTTGACCTTCACCCGCGACTCCGCCGCAGCCTCGCCCAACGGCCTGCGCAGCGCGTCGTTGGTCGCCTGCACCAGCCGTGAGCCGAGTTGCGGCCCCGGTCCCTTTTCCCACGTGGTGTCCTTCATCAGGCGAGCCAGATGTTCCTTCACCGGCCCGCCCTCGGTCTCCATCTGCGCCATGCGCGCGGCAACCAACGGCCACTGCTTCGCGGTCACCAGAAGGTCGGCCTCGCGCTCGCGCCCGGGCATCGCCTCGCGCACCAAGCGCGTGAAACGCTCGTTCTCCTGAGGGGAGATGGCCAGCTGCCGAAGAGCTCGCTCGCGGTCGGCCAGGTCCAGATCCTTGGGGATGTCCAACCCGGTCGTCAGTGGCCCGTACGACAGCATCGCGTCGCGGCTCGTGGTCGGCACCTCGGCGGCCGCGAGAACCTTCGCGACGGCCTGGTCGACGCCGACACCTTCCTCGTGAGCGGACGCGAGGATCGCCCGCACATCGACTCCGCGCTCGTCCAGCTTCGCCATCGTCGCCGCCATCTCGGGCCACGCCGGAGAGGACAGAATCGCCTCGCGCACCAGTCCCGCCGGCATCGTTTCCCGCAGCATCTTGGCCCACGTGTCCGTGCCCTCGCGGGCCACCCGTTCGGCGTTCGCGGTGACCTCGTCCCGGACCGTCACCGTGATCTCCCCGACGCGCGGGAGCATCGCCTCCAGGTCCACCCCGGCACGGCGCAGGGCCATGAGCTGCTGCGCGAGTTGCGGCCAGTCGGCACTGTCCATCAGTGCCGCGCTGATGTCCGGCGGCAGGAACTTCTTCACCTCGCTGGAGGCCTCGGTCACCACCTCCTCGGCGGGCGGAAGTTCCTCCTCCTTCCCCGCCTTCTTCTGCTGCTGGCGCCGCACCGCGTCCGCGATGGCCATGACCAAACGGAAGGCCATCACGGAGGTCTGTACCGCCTCGACGGTAGCCGCCGCAAACGCCTCTCCTGGCTGCTCCTCTGGCGTCGGTGTTGCCATGTCTCGCTCCCCTCGTTATCGGGCCCGCTTCGGCCCCTTGTGCTGCTCGTCGCCCGGCGGCCGACGGGTCGGCCCGGGCGCCCCCGTCTTGCGGATCGCACCGGTGCGTCCGGTGCCCCCCGTGGGCGTCGGCGACGGGTTCTTGCCGGAGGCGGGCGCCGTCGTGCTGCGTTGGCGCTGCCATCCGTCCAGACGCCATGTAAGCACCTCTGCAACGGAGTCTGCTGAGGTCAACTCCCGGCGTGCGGCTACGGCGGCCAGGACGTCGGCAGGGTCCTCGCCCGCCTTCTCGACCGCGATCAGGCGTGTGCGCAATGCGGGCCACGCCGGGTCCGCGAGTACCGCAGTCGCCTGCTCGGGTAGGGCCTGCTGGAGCACGCCCGCCATCGGCCGCTCACCGGACACCACGGGTGTCCGGGGGGAACCGCTGGGTCGTGCATCCGCACGCTTGCGGCGGGGTTGGTACCCCCGAGCGGCGGCCGCGCCGGCGGTCACCTCCACCGCCTCACGCAGCAGCCGTCCGGCCCGCCCCGAGGCCTCCGCCTGGGCGCGGTGCTCCTGCGCCTGGTGCCAGCGCCGGGACGCCTCGACCGCCGTCACCAAGGCCAGCAGAAACCCGAGCACGGCGACCGCATCACTGCGGCCCGCCGCAGCCGCCGACTGCGACAGCAGCTGTGTCGACTCCCGGTACAACGTCCGCGCCTGGCCCTCCAGGGCACGATCGCCGGGAGCCCGGGAGGCCCGCTCGAACTCGTACGCCGCTTCCTTGATCTGACTGCGGACTAGACGCGGCGAAATGACGGCGGCAACCACGATCAGGTCCCCGAGCGCGGCCACGCTCCCCGCCCCCTGGTGCAGCCCCTCGGCACCGAGCTGGTCGGCAGCCGCGCGCACCTTGCTCTCGGCAACCCGCCACAGCTCCGCCGGCGCAACGCGCGGCGCCGGAAGCGACTCGCTCCACCGCTCGCGTACCCGGGGCAGGGACAGGTCCGGCGCAAGCCGGGCTCCGGGGAACCAGATCGGCGTCTGCTCCGGGTTACGGTCCCCAGGCATCGCCACGGAGTAGCCGGTCACGTTGCCGTCCGGAGCGACCCGCTGCTTCACGCGCAGCCCGGACGCCGCCAGTCGAGCGAAGAAGTCGGCCTCACTCATTGCCAGCGCTGTCGCCTCGCGCACCGTCCGTTGCAGGGTCACGCGCGGCGCTTCGTTCAAGCCGCGGCGCTCTGCCTTCTCCAGCTCGCCAGCCTTCCGCCAACGTGATGCGGTCTTGTCTCCGTGCTTGAGACGACGAAGTCCGAACCGCACCTCGAAAGCGCGCGCCGCAGACTGCATCTTCACGATGTCCTGGCGCAAGTTCGGCTGCCGTCCGTCCTCGCGCACCTTGGTCGCCACGAGGTGAATGTGATCGTCGGCGTGCCGGACAGCCACCCACCGGCAAGCCTCGTCATCACCGTGCTCAGCGATCCCAGAGGCATGCATCATCTCGTGCGCCACCTCTGCCCACTCTTCATCACTGAGGATGCGGTCCTCGGGGGCGTTGCGGACAGCCACGTGGTATACGTGCAGCTTCGGTTTCTTCCCCCGCATCGCGAAGACTGGGGCGTCCAAGAGCAGGGCGAGATCCGAGATCGCCATGTCCGGCGAACGGCCCGGGTCATCGACGTACGGATCCCACGCCGCCACCATGTGCGGGTCAGTGTGCTCGTCGCGCCGCCCCGGCCCATAGAGGTACTGCAGCAGACCGTAGGTGTCGCTGCCCTCGTCCAGCTTCTCCGGAATCACCCCCGCTCCTTCCTCTCCCTCATCACCTGGAGCGTGGCCTCGTCAAGGCGCCGGATTGCCGTCAGCAATGCTCGGTGCACCGCGAGCATCTCTGGATCGGTCACGACGCCGTCGGAGTTCAGCACCTTCGCGATCTGGTTGTAGTTGACCCCGATCCTCTTGAGCTGCTTCCGCGCCTCGATCAGCTCTGCGACCACGGCCTTGGCGTTGACGGGCGTGGGCACGACGATCTCCTCGGCGACGTCCAGTGAGACTCGTCCGACCCAGGACGCCGTCGCCTGACGCTCGCGCTCAGCAGCCGCTTTCACGATCGCGTGTTCGTCGTCGTTGTACGACACCTTTATGCGTGTCTCGCGAGTGCCGCCGGCCTCGCGCTCGCGTCGCCGCGCAGCGGGGCGCTGACGTGTCTCATCCGCTGTTGGCTCTGCCACCACAGCCCCTTCAGGTCTCCCCCGGTCCGTGCTCGGACCCATGATCACCGGCCGCCACCCTAATGGAGGGGCGCTCGGGGATGCCGCTTACTGGGCCCAGTAAGCACTACCTTGCTACCGGTGGCTAAGGCCGCCATTAGGTGCACACGGTGCACGTGGCCATCCGTCAAAAACCTCTATGGCCTGCGGTGATAGGTCATGCCTCTCAGCCGCCGTCCATACCGTGCCAGTACGATCGCGGCATGGCGAGTGCACACGACATCATGCAGCGAATGAGGGAAGTCCAGGCGGTCCGCGAGAAGGCCTTCGAGCCGCTGGCGGAGATCCTGGGGCAGCGCGCGGATCTCCAGCGTCAGTTGGAGGAGCTGGACGCGCCGTACGCCGAAGCGTTCGTAGCCGCAGAGGCGGCGGGCTGGACTTCGGAGGAACTGAAGGCGATCGGCGCCGAGGAACCCGCCAAGCGCCCGAAGGGGCGGCCGCGGGGCAAGCGGGTTGCGGTGAAGAAGGCGGCTCCGGGGGCGGCGTCCACCGACTCCTCGACCGGTTCGCCGGCGGCTGCGGTGCCGACGCAGAACGGAGCCGAGGAAGTCGCGACGTCGGCGGCCGGAAGCACGACCGCCTGACGTGAAGAACACAGGAAAAGTGCCCCGCTTCGCGGGGCACTGTGTGTTGCTGGGGTATCCCTCCCCGGCCTCTCCAGTGTCCGGCCGGACTCCTCCGTATCAAGGTCGTACGTCCGCTCCTCGCCGCGTCCGCTCGTTCCTCACGGACGCGCCTGCGGTGCGGGCGCTCCACCTTGACACTCCGTCCTCCGACCTGGGGAAGGCCTTCACGGGGAGGGGAGGGAAGAAGGGTCGGCGCCTCGGACTCCGGTGGGGCTTCGGGCTGTCGTGCGGGTGTGGCCGGGAGGGCGGCTGATTCCAGAAAACTGGAACACACGGTGGCGCCCCGGAACCCTTCACGGGTGGGATTCCGGGGCGCCGCTTCCGGCCGCTGCCCGCGACGGGGGTGGCGGGGGCAGCGGGGTTCGAGTGCGGGCTACGGCCCGCTGCTGCGGCAGGCCCTCACAGGTCTCCCGCCGCGATCCTCTCGGCGCGCGTTCGCCTGACCGTCAGTCTCTGCGGGTTCTCCGCCGGCCACTCCTTACCGCCGCCAGCGCGGGGCCGGAGCCAGACGACTCCGCCGCGGACGTCGGTCACGATGGCCCGGGTCTTGCCCTCCATCACCTCGTCGCCGACCGACGGAAACGCTTTGGTCTCGGTCATCGAGTCACCTTCATCTCTGCCCAGACGCGCTTGCCCCACAGGCTGCGTCCAGAGCCCATCAAGTCGTATCCCCACCGGTCCGCCAGTTCTTCGACCAGAGCCAGCCCGCGGCCGTTGATGTCGTCCGGTCCCGCCTTGCACAGTTCCGGTAGCTGCCGGGGCGCCCGGTCGATAACGGCCACGTAAACCCGGTTGTCGGCGTACGGCCTTAGCTCCCCAGTTGTGTACAGACGAACGTCCCCAGACGTCAGGCCACTTCGGTCTCTCG
>NZ_JBSOPZ010000026.1:0-112808 GCF_053763515.1 Streptomyces mabaensis | reverse complement strand
CCCCCCCCCCCCCCCCCCCCCCCCCCCCCCCCCCCCCCCCCCCCCCCCCCCCCCCCCCCCCCCCCCCCCCCCCCTTCGTGTTGCTGCCTTACGCCTTGGCGCGGGCCGCGGTGTACAGCTTGCCCGCCAGGTCGGCGACGTCCTTCTGAGGCATGCTGCCGCCCGTCGCCATCGTGGAGATGTCGATGGCGTTCACCACGCCGTAGGTGCTGTAGTCGGCCCAGATGCAGGTCGGGATCTTGAACTCCTTGGGCTCGCCGGGCTTCGCATCGGCGTCCGTGTTGATGAACTTGAGGTCCTGACACTTCATCAGGGCACCCGAGAAGCCTTCTGGCTTGTACTCGGTGGGGCTGCCGATGAGCTCGACCTTGACGCCCGCGTCCTCCTTCTCGGTGTCGGTCTTGATCTCCTCGAAGGAAGTGTCGAGCACCTTCGCCGGGTCGGAGATCTCTCCCCACACACCGATGAAGTTCATGACCTTGCCCGAGAGCGGGTTGCTCGGGTCGGCGCCGGCAGCGTATTCGGCCTGGATCTGCTGCGGGTTGGTCACCCCGAGTGCGGCGGCTTCCTTCTTCTCCTCGTCGGTCAGGGGCTCGGACTTGTCGCCCTTGGCGCTCTTCTTGTACTCGCCGACCGTCGCCGGGGGCACGATCTTGTAGCCCTTGGTGCTGTCGGCCACGTCGCTGTTGCCGCCACCGCCGCCGGCCAGGAAGTACACCCCCGCGCCGATCACCGCGAGTGCCACCACCGCCGCGCCGATGATCAGGCCCGTCTTCTTCTTCGGGGCCGCCGGGGGCGGCGGGACCTGGCCGTACGGGGGCTGGGGCTGCTGGCCGTACGCGCCCGGCTGCTGGGGCTGGCTGTAGCCGCCGCCCTGCTGCTGCGGGTAGCCGTACCCCGGCTGCTGCGGCGGGACGCCCTGCGGGGCCTGCTGGGGGTAGCCGTAGCCGGGCTGGGGGGCCTGCGGCTGCTGGCCGTACGGGCCCGGCTGGCCCTGCGGCTGACCGTAAGGACCCGGCTGACCGTACGGTCCGGGCTGCTGAGGCTGCTGCCCACCGTACGGGCCCGGCTGGTTGTAGCTCATTCCTGGTTCCCCTCCAGATACTTATGCGTTCCGAACATCCTGGCGGAAGCGGACGGATCGCGGGGCACCGGGGGCGACAGCGTTACGGAACATTCCCGTTTCAGTACGGCACTGTGACACCTCTAAACTGTGGCTCGTGACCGAGAACACTCAGCAGACGCCAGCATCCACTCCCGAACTGCCGACCCAGTACGCGCCGGCCGAGGTAGAGGGGAAGCTGTACGAGCGCTGGGTAGAGCGCGGTTACTTCGCGGCGGATCCCAAGAGCGAGAAGCCCGCGTACACCATCGTCATCCCGCCGCCGAACGTCACGGGCAGCCTGCACCTCGGGCACGCCTTCCAGCACACGCTCATGGACGCCCTCACCCGCCGCAAGCGGATGCAGGGGTACGAGTCGCTGTGGCTGCCCGGCATGGACCACGCGGGCATCGCCACCCAGAACGTCGTCGAGCGCGAGCTCGCCAAGGAGGGCGTCTCCCGCCACGACCTGGGCCGGGACGCGTTCACCGAGCGCGTCTGGCAGTGGAAGGAAGAGTACGGCGGCAAGATCCTCGGCCAGATGCGCCGCCTCGGCGACGGAGTCGACTGGTCGCGCGAGCGCTTCACCATGGACGAGGGCCTGTCGAAGGCCGTCCAGACCATTTTCAAGAAGCTGTACGACGACGAGCTGATCTACCGTGCCGAGCGCATCATCAACTGGTGCCCGCGCTGTCTGACGGCCATCTCGGACATCGAGGTGGAGTACCAGGACGACGACGGCGAGCTCGTCTCGATCAAGTACGGCGAGGGCGAGGACGCCCTCGTCGTCGCGACGACGCGGGCCGAGACGATGCTCGGTGACACGGCCGTCGCCGTCCACCCGGACGACGAGCGGTACGCGCACCTCATCGGCAGGCAGATCAAGCTGCCGCTGACGAACCGCACGATCCCGGTCGTCGCCGACACGCACGTGGACCCGGAGTTCGGGACCGGTGCGGTCAAGGTGACGCCCGCGCACGACCCGAACGACTTCGCCATCGGCCAGCGGCACAACCTCGAGTCGCTGACCGTCATGGACGAGCGCGGTGTGATCACCGTCCACGGCCCCTTCCAGGGGCTGGACCGCTTCGAGGCGCGCTCCACGATCGTCGGCGCGCTGCGCGCCGAGGGCCGTATCGTCGCCGAGAAGCGTCCGTACGCGCACTCCGTCGGGCACTGCTCGCGCTGCAAGACGACGCTGGAGCCCCGGCTGTCCATGCAGTGGTGGGTCAAGGTCGAGCCGCTCGCGAAGGCCTCTGGTGACGCGGTCCGCGACGGCAAGGTCCAGATCCACCCGCAGGACATGTCCAAGCGGTACTTCGACTGGGTCGACAACATGCACGACTGGTGCATCTCGCGCCAGCTGTGGTGGGGCCACCGGATTCCCGTCTGGTACGGGCCTGAGGGCCAGGTCGTCTGTGTCGGACCGGACGACGAGGCGCCGACCGGTGAGGGCTGGACGCAGGACCCGGACGTCCTGGACACCTGGTTCTCCTCGGCCCTGTGGCCGTTCTCGACGCTCGGCTGGCCGGAACAGACCCCGGATCTGGAGAAGTTCTACGCCACGGATGTCCTGGTCACCGGCCACGACATCATCTTCTTCTGGGTCGCCCGGATGATGATGTTCGGTCTGTACGCGATGGACGGCGAGCCGCCGTTCCACACGATCGCGCTCACGGGTCTGGTCCGCGACCAGTTCGGCAAGAAGATGTCGAAGTCGTCGGGCACCGCCGTCGACCCGCTGGACTGGATGGACGCGTACGGCTCCGACGCCGTCCGCTTCACCCTGGCCAAGGGTGCCAACCCCGGCACCGACGTCCCGATCGGCGAGGACTGGGTCCAGGCCTCCCGCAACTTCGCCAACAAGATCTGGAACGCGACCCGCTTCGCGCTGATGAACGGCGCGACCGTCGAGGGTGAACTGCCGCCCGTCGAGCAGCTGTCGGCGACCGACCGGTGGATCCTTTCCCGGCTGAACGCGACGATCGCGGAAGTCGACGCGTACTACGACGACTACCAGTTCTCCAAGCTCGCCGACGCGCTCTACCACTTCGCGTGGGACGAGGTCTTCGACTGGTACGTCGAGCTGTCCAAGACGACGTTCTTCGAGGGCGGCGAGCAGGCGCGGGTCTCCGGCCGGGTGCTGGGCGAGGTCCTCGATGTGACGCTCCGGCTGCTCCACCCGGTCGTCCCCTTCGTCACCGAGACGCTGTGGACCACGCTCACCGGCCGCGATTCCGTCGTCATCGCCGACTGGCCCCAGGACAGCGGCTTCCGTGACATCGCCGCCGAGCGCGAGATCGGCAACCTCCAGCAGGTGATCACCGAGGTCCGCCGGTTCCGCGCCGACCAGGGACTGCAGCCCGGCCAGAAGGTCCCGGCCCGGCTGGACCTGTCCGGTACGGAGCTCGCGGCGCACGAGGCGGCCATCCGTCAGCTGCTGCGTCTGCAGCCGGAGGGGGAGGGCTTCAGCGCCACCGCGACCCTGCCGGTCGCCGGCGCGACCGTGGCCCTGGACCTGTCCGGCACGATCGACGTCGCGGCCGAGCGCAAGCGGCTGGCCAAGGATCTGGCCGCGGCCGAGAAGGAGAAGGCGCAGGCGGAGGGCAAGCTCGGCAACGAGGCCTTCCTGGCCAAGGCGCCGGACAACGTCGTGGACAAGATCCGCGGCCGGCTGACGAAGGCCGAGGCGGACATCGCCCGCATCCAGGCCCAGCTGGAGAACCTCCCGCAGGCGTAGCCGGCCGCTGTACGAGCGCGAGGGCCCCCGAACCGTGTACCGCGTGTACCGGTCCGGGGGCCTAGGGCCTGTCCGGCCCCCGGGTTGGGGGCTTCGGCAGGGCGGTCGGCGGTGCTGTCCGTGGTTCTCCGTAGACTGGCCCTGTGAGCGAGCAGCCCGACCCCACCGACCGCTTCGACGACATCGTCGAAGCCGAGACCGACCGCGACCCCGACCTGGCGGTGATCGAGGCCGGCAGCCGCACGCTGCGCACCCAGGCCGGACCGCCGCAGGGCGACCCCGTACCCGGCCGTCCGCAGGACCCCGAGGTGGACAAGGCGCTGCGGGAGGTGGAGGAGGAGCTCGCGGGCCGCTGGGGCGAGACCAAGCTGGATCCCTCGGTGTCGCGCATCGCGGCGCTGATGGACGTCCTGGGCGAACCGCAGCACGCGTACCCCTCGATCCACATCACCGGCACCAACGGCAAGACCAGCACCGCCCGCATGATCGAGGCGCTGCTCGGCGCCTTCGAGCTGCGCACCGGGCGGTACACCAGCCCGCACGTCCAGTCGATCACCGAGCGGATCAGCCTGGACGGGGTGCCGATCGACGCCGAGCGGTTCGTCGAGGCGTACCGCGACATCTACCCGTACGTCGAGATGGTCGACGTCGGCGAGCAGTTCCGGCTGTCGTTCTTCGAGGTGCTCACCGGCATGGCGTACGCGGCCTTCGCGGACGCCCCGGTGGACGTGGCCGTCGTCGAGGTCGGCATGGGCGGCACTTGGGACGCGACCAACGTCATCGACGCCTCGGTCGCCGTGGTCACCCCGATCGACCTGGACCACACCGACCGCCTCGGCTCCACTCCCGGCGAGATCGCCGCGGAGAAGGGCGGCATCATCAAGCAGGGCGCCACCGTGATCCTCGCGCAGCAGCCGGTGGACGCGGCGCAGGTACTGCTCAAGAAGGCCGTCGAGGTGGACGCCACGGTGGCCCGCGCGGGCATGGAGTTCGGCGTGGTCGCCCGGGAGGTCGCGGTGGGCGGGCAGCAGTTGACGCTGCGCGGCCTCGGCGGCGAGTACCAGGACATCTTCCTCCCGCTGCACGGTGCGCACATGGCGCAGAACGCCGCGGTGGCCCTCGCCGCCGTCGAGGCGTTCTTCGGCATCGGCGCGGAGCAGGCCCACCCGCTGGACATCGACACGGTCCGCAAGGCCTTCGCCTCGGTGGTCTCGCCGGGCCGCCTGGAAGTCGTACGGCGCAGTCCGACGGTGCTCCTGGACGCCGCGCACAACCCGGCGGGTGCCCGCGCCACGGCGGACGCGGTCACCGAGGCCTTCGGCTTCAGCCGTCTGGTCGGGGTGGTCGGCGCGAGCGGCGACAAGGACGTGAAGGGCCTCTTCGAGGGCTTCGAGCCGATCTTCGCCGAGGTCGTCGTCACCCAGAACTCCAGCCACCGGTCGATGGACGCGGACGCGCTCGCGGCGATCGCCGTGGAGGTCTTCGGCCCGGACCGGGTGCAGGTCGAGCCGCGGCTCGACGACGCCCTGGAGGCGGCGATCACCCTCGCCGAGGAGGAGGCCGAGTACGCGGGGGCCGGCGTACTGGTCACCGGTTCCGTGATCACGGTCGGCGAGGCCCGGCTGCTGCTGAGGAGGGGCTGACCCATGCGGACACTGTGTGCGAGCACGCTCATCGCCGAGTTCTTCGTGATCGGTTTCGCCGGGCTGGTCGCCATGAAGGGCGATCTGTCCGCGGCCACGGTCTGGACGGTGTGCGGCATCGGGATGCTGCTGTCCGTCCTGCTCTGCGGGATGCTGAGCCGCCCCGGCGCGGTGCAGACGGGCTGGGCGCTCCAGATCGGGCTGATCCTGAGCGGCCTCGTCGTCACCGAGATGTTCCTCCTCGGCGCGGCCTTCGCGGCGCTGTGGTGGGCCTCGGTGCACTACGGGCGGCGGATCGACGAGGCGAAGGCGCGGTGGGCAGCCCAGGCCGAGGCGCAGCCCTCCGCCGGACCCGGCCCTGCGTGAGCCTGACGCTGCGTGACGACTGACGCTGCGTGACGATTGCCCCGTTCGGCCCTGTAGCCTCAGCCTCGGAGCACCCGCTCACCGACGTACGTACAAAAGGAGCTCGCACCGTGAGCCAGCGCACCCTCGTCCTGCTCAAGCCCGACGCCGTACGCCGTGGTCTGATCGGCGAGATCATCGGCCGGATCGAGCGCAAGGCGAACTGGACCATCCCCGCGCTGGAGCTGCGCACGCTGGACCAGGACACCCTGGAGGCGCACTACGGCGAGCACAAGGGCAAGCCCTTCTACGAGCCGCTGGTCGCCTTCATGTCCTCCGGGCCGGTCGTCGCCCTGGTGGTCGAGGGTGAGCGCGTCATCGAGGGCGTCCGTGCGCTGGCCGGACCGACCGACCCGATCGCCGCCGCGCCCGGCTCCATCCGGGGGGATTTCGGCACCATCGTCCGGGAGAACCTCATTCACGCCTCGGATTCCGAGGAGTCCGCGGAGCGTGAGCTGAAGCTGTTCTTTCCCTCTTTCTCCTGACGGGGCATCAGCCATATAGCGCTCTCGACCTGGGGCGACCGAAGTAATTTCGGTCGCCCTTCGGTATACGTACGGCGATCCCGGGAACGCATCGACCCGACACAACGTCACCATGAGTGGGGCGGGTACGTGTTCCGCCGACTTTGACGGAGTCCCCTCGCGCGGTGTCGCACCTGCGGCACTACGATGGACCTTCACCCACACACACCCACCTCGCCGACCTACAAGCCAGCAGCTTCACCGGGAAGGCCAGACGTATCTCCATGGGGAACAACATGTCGTTCATCGGCCGTGACATGGCTGTCGACCTCGGGACCGCCAACACGCTGGTGTACGTCAGGGGCCGGGGGATCGTCCTCAACGAGCCGTCCGTCGTCGCCATCAACACGAACACCGGCGGAATCCTCGCGGTCGGCTCCGAGGCGAAGAAGATGATCGGCCGGACGCCCGGCAACATCGTGGCGGTCCGACCGCTCAAGGACGGCGTCATCGCCGACTTCGAGATCACCGAGCGGATGCTCCGCTACTTCATCCTGAAGATCCACAAGCGTCGCTACCTGGCGCGCCCGCGTGTCGTCGTCTGCGTCCCCTCCGGTATCACCGGGGTCGAGCGCCGCGCCGTCATCGAGGCATCCACCCAGGCCGGCGCCCGCCAGGTGCACATCATCGAGGAGCCGATGGCCGCGGCGATCGGCGCCGGCCTGCCGGTCCACGAGGCCACCGGCAACATGGTGGTGGACATCGGCGGCGGCACCACCGAGGTGGCCGTCATCTCGCTCGGAGGAATCGTTACCGCTCAGTCGATCCGGGTGGCCGGCGACGAGCTGGACAACGCGATCATCCAGCACATCAAGAAGGAGTACTCCCTCCTCCTGGGCGAACGCACCGCCGAACAGATCAAGATCACCATCGGCTCGGCGTACGACCTGGACAAGGACGAGCACACCGAGATCCGCGGCCGTGACCTGGTCTCCGGTCTGCCCAAGACCGTGGTCATCTCCGCCGCCGAGGTCCGCAAGGCCATCGAGGAGCCGGTCAACGCGATCGTCGACGCGGTCAAGACCACGCTCGACAAGTGCCCGCCCGAGCTCTCCGGCGACGTCATGGACCGCGGCATCGTCCTCACCGGCGGCGGCGCCCTGCTGCGCGGCCTCGACGAGCGGCTGCGCCGCGAGACCGGGATGCCGATCCACATCGCGGAGGATCCGCTGGACTCGGTGGCGCTCGGGTCCGGCAAGTGCGTGGAGGAGTTCGAGGCGCTCCAGCAGGTGCTGGACGCCCAGCCCCGCAGGTGACGGTTCACGACGGCGCACCCTGAATCCGCCGTACGGGGGCCTGACCTCCCGTACGGCGGATCGTTGACATACCGCACAGTAGTTTTCGACGAGGAAGGCACGGCCGCCGCACGTGAGGGACACACGAGAGAGCCGGCTGCTCCTGGTGCTGCTGATCGCCATCGCGTTCGCACTGATCACGGTGGACATCCGCGGCGGAGAGGAGTCACCGGTCGACGGTGCCCGGCAGGCCGCCGCCACGGTCTTCGGCCCGGTGGAGAACGGGGTCGCCACCGCGGTCGACCCGATCGGCAACGCCATAGGGGCGGTGCGCGACTCCGGTGAGCGGCACAACCGGATCACCGTGCTGGAGCGGGAGAACGCCGCGCTGAAGGCCAGACTCGGCAGCGACGACCGCAACCGCAGCCGTATCCGCGAGCTCGACGACATGCTCAAGAAGGCCGGCGCGGGGCAGTACGGAATCAAGGGCGCCGAGGTCATCGCGATAGGAGCGGCCCAGGGCTTCTCCTGGACCGTCACCATCGACGCCGGCAGCAAGGACGGCATCAGCCGCGACATGACCGTCCTCAACGGCGACGGACTCGTCGGCCGGGTCACCACCGTCGGCCCGGACACCGCCACCGTCCTGCTGGCCAACGACCCCGACTTCACCGTCGGCACCCGCCTGGAGAACACCGGCGAACTCGGCTTCGCCACCGGCCAGGGCGACCGCGCGCTGCGCGTCCAGCTGCTCAACGGAAAGGCCAAGGTCAAGAAGGGCGACCGTCTGGTGACGTTCGGCTCGCGCGGCGCCAGGCCGTTCGTACCGGGAGTCCCGATCGGCGAGATCATCCGCGTCGACCCCTCCGGCGGCGACCTGACCCGTACCGTCATGGTCCGCCCGTACGTCGGCTTCAGCAGGCTGGACATCGTCGGCGTCGTCGTCCAGCCGCCGCGCGATGATCCCCGCGACATGGTCCTGCCGCCCAAGCCCGCCCCGCCGAAGCCCACGCCGACGGTCACTGTCACGGTCACTCCTTCGGCGGACGCCCAGGCCGACGGCACCGAGCAGTAGGA
Organism: Streptomyces mabaensis; assembly: GCF_053763515.1. Classification (NCBI taxonomy): domain Bacteria; kingdom Bacillati; phylum Actinomycetota; class Actinomycetes; order Kitasatosporales; family Streptomycetaceae; genus Streptomyces; species Streptomyces mabaensis. Next base: position 104,082 of record NZ_JBSOPZ010000026.1, on the reverse strand, counting down.
GCTGAACCTCATGCGCTTCAACCGGATTCTGCTCTCGATCACCCTGGTGGTCGTCGCTCTGGTCGTCCAGGTGACCGTGCTGGCCCGGCTCCAACTCCCCGGCGCGGTCCCCGACCTGGTTCTGCTCACCGTCCTGGCCCTCGCGCTCGTCTACGGGCACGTCAGCGGCGCCCTCATCGGCTTCGGCGCGGGGCTCCTCTCCGACCTCGCCCCGCCGGCCGACCACGCCGCCGGCCGCTACGCGCTCGTCCTGTGCGTGACCGGCTATCTGGCCGGCCTCGCCAAGCCGGACACCGGCCGCCAGCTGCGCTCCGCCACCGGGCCGATGGCCGTGGTCGTGGCCGCCGCGATCGGCTCGACGCTGCTGTACGCGGGTGTGGGCGCCCTGGTCGGCGACACCGCGGCCCGTCATGTCGGCCTGACCGGGCTGCTGTTCACCGCGGTCGTGTACGACCTGGTGCTCGCCCCCTTCACCGTGCCGCTGATCATCGCCCTGGCGAGACGCGCCGAGAACGATCCGCTCGCCGAGACCCAGAAGAACGGCGGCGCCGGCACCGACGTCGCCTCCGGCTGGCTCTCCTCAGGCACCGGGCTGCGCATCGGCAACCAGCGCGGCGGCCTGCGGGTCAGGGCGGCGAAGAACAGGGCGGCAAAGGCAGGACGTATCAAGGGGGTCAAGAGGCTGTGAGCAACATTCCCGAGACGGGCCGAACCCCCCGGGTCCAGATCCGGCTCGTCGCCATCCAGGTCCTCGTCTTCTCCCTGCTCCTCACCCTCGGCGGACGCCTGTGGTACCTCCAGATCCGCAACGGTGAGGAGTACACCGACGAGGCGAAGAACAACCACGTCCAGAAGGTGGTCCAGCCGGCCGTCCGCGGCTCGATCCTCGACGCCCGCGGCGTCCCGCTCGCCGACAACGAGACCCGCCTCGTCGTCTCCGCCAGCCGCACCGAGCTGATGAAGATGAAGGACGACGGCAAGGCCGTGCTCGCGCGCCTCGCCGAAGTCCTGGACATGAAGCCCAAGGACGTCGCCGACAAGGTCCGGCTGTGCGACTCCGAGACCCCGCAGCCCTGCTGGAACGGCTCGCCGTACCAGCCGATCCCGGTCACCGACGAGGCCACCACACAGCAGGCGCTCCAGATCCGCGAACGCGCGGAGGACTTCCCCGGCATCACCGCCGAGCCCACCGCCGTGCGCCGCTACCCCGCGCCCGGCAAGGCCAACACCGCCCAGGTGCTCGGCTACCTCTCCCCGGTCACCGACGAGGAGATCAAGAAGGCCGAGGACACCCGCTCGCCGCTGCTGCGCTCGGACCAGATCGGCCGCTCCGGCCTGGAGCGGACGTACGACAGTGAGCTGCGCGGCAAGGCGGGCGTCACCCGGTACGAGGTCGACAACCTGGGCCGCGTCATCGGCGAGGCCGACAACGACGAGGCCGTGCCCGGCGCCCACGTCGTCACCAGCATCGACGCGCGGGTGCAGGCGGTCGCCGAGTACCAGCTCGACGCGGCCATGAAGGAAGCCCGCAAGCAGCACGACCGCAACACCAACCAGAACTACAAGGCCGACGCGGGTGCCGTCGTCGTCATGGAGTCCAAGACCGGCCGGGTGGTGGCGATGGCCTCCAACCCGACGTACGACCCGAACGCCTGGGTCGGCGGAATCTCCGGCAAGGACTACGCCAGACTCACCAGCAAGAGCTCCAACTACCCGCTGCTGAACCGGGCGATCCAGGGCCAGGCGGCCCCCGGCTCGATCTTCAAGGTCATCCCGACCACGGCCGCGGTCAACGCCGGCTACGACTTCAACGGCCGCTACCCGTGCCCCAGCTCGTACTCCATCGGCGGACAGGTCTTCAAGAACTTCGAGTCCCAGGGCCACGGCAGCATCAGCCTCGGCAAGGCCCTCGAAGTCTCCTGCGACACCGTCTACTACGCCCTGGCCCACCAGCAGTGGCGGAAGGACGGCGGCAACAAGCCCAAGAAGGACCCGGCGGACTGGTTCTACAAGACCGCCCACCAGTTCGGCCTGGGCAAGGAGACCGGCATCGACCTGCCCAACGAGGTCACCGGCCGGGTCCCCGACCGCCAGTGGAAGAAGGACTTCTGGGCGGCCAACAAGGACGGCTGGTGCAAGCAGGGCAAGAAGGGCGGCACGTACGTCGAGCTGCTCGCCTACGAGAACTGCCTCGAAGGCATGAAGATGCGCGCCGGTGACTCCGTCAACTACTCGATCGGGCAGGGCGACACGCTCGTCACCCCGATCCAGATGGCCACCATCTACGCCGCCATCTCCAACGGCGGCACGCTCGTCACCCCGACCGTCGGCAAGGCCGTCGTCAGCCCGGACGGCAAGTCGGTCCAGGAGATCAAGCCCAAGTCGCACGGCCGGCTCCCGATGGACGCCAAGACGCGCACGCTGATAAACGATGCCCTCGCGGGCGTCGCGACCCGCGGTACGGCCGCCTGGCGATTCGGCGGCTGGCCGCAGGACAAGATCCCGATGCACGCCAAGACGGGTACGGCCGAGGTCTACGGCAAGCAGACGACCTCCTGGTTCGCCACCTACACCCGCGACTACACGATCGTGATGACGATCTCCCAGGGTGGTACGGGTTCCGGGGCGTCCGGTCCGTTCGTGCGCAACATCTACGACGAGCTGTACGGCCTGGACAAGGAAGGCAACCAGGACCTCCGGAAGGCACTGCTGCCCCAGCCCCAGCAGGACCTCCCGAAGATCGGGAAGGACGGCTCGATCGACGCTCCGACGATCAAGCCGTACGTGCCGGCGAAGCCCGAGGACGAGAACAAGCAGCAGATCGCGGTCGGGAGGCGCGACTGATGGCCGACACCCACGGCTTCTCCGTCTCGCGGTACACCCCCGACCGCGGTATCTGGTCCCGGCTCACCGCCCGTGACTCGGTCCTGCGCCGGCTCGACTGGCCGCTGCTGCTCGCGTCGCTGGCGCTGTCCCTGATCGGCACGCTGCTGGTGTGGTCCGCCACCCGTAACCGCACCCAGCTCAACCAGGGCGACCCGTACTACTTCTTCTTCCGGCACGCCCTGAACACCGGCATCGGCCTGGTGCTGATGATCGGCACGATCTGGCTCGGGCACCGCACGCTGCGCGGCGCGGTCCCGGTCCTGTACGGGCTCTCGGTCGTGCTGGTGCTGCTCGTCCTCACCCCGCTCGGGGCGACCATCAACGGCGCGCACGCATGGATCGTGATCGGCGGCGGCTTCTCGCTGCAGCCGTCCGAGTTCGTCAAGATCACGATCATCCTGGGCATGGCCATGCTGCTGGCGGCCCGGGTCGACGCCGGCGACCAGCCCCATCCCGACCACCGCACGGTCATGAAGGCCCTGGGCATCGCGGTGCTGCCGATGGCCATCGTCATGCTGATGCCGGACCTCGGCTCGGTCATGGTGATGGTCGTGATCGTCCTCGGTGTCCTGCTCGCCTCGGGCGCCTCCAACCGCTGGGTACTCGGCCTGCTCGGCACGGGCGCGATGGGCGCCGTCCTGGTCTGGCAGCTCGGGGTTCTCGACGAGTACCAGATCAACCGCTTCGCCGCCTTCGCCAACCCCGAGCTCGACCCGGCGGGCGTCGGCTACAACACCAACCAGGCGCGCATCGCGATCGGGTCGGGCGGCCTCACCGGCACCGGTCTGTTCAAGGGATCGCAGACCACCGGCCAGTTCGTGCCGGAACAGCAGACCGACTTCGTGTTCACCGTCGCGGGCGAGGAGCTGGGCTTCCTGGGCGCGGGACTGATCTTGCTCCTGCTGGGAGTCGTGCTGTGGCGCGCGTGCCGGATCGCCCGTGAGACGACCGAGCTGTACGGCACGGTCGTGGCCGCCGGGATCATCGCCTGGTTCGCCTTCCAGTCCTTCGAGAACGTCGGCATGACGCTCGGCATCATGCCGGTGGCGGGCCTCCCGCTGCCGTTCGTCTCGTACGGCGGATCCTCGATGTTCGCGGTCTGGGTGGCGATCGGACTGCTGCAGTCCATCCGCGTACAACGCCCGATGTCCGCGTGATGTCCGCGTAGACCTGCCAAGGAAAGTCATTCGCGACTAAATTCGGTCTATGGCGGACACGAAGCGCGAGATCGAGCGGAAATTCGAGTTCACTGCGGCCGACGGCCACACCCGGCTGCCCGACCTGACCCTGGTGGCCGGGGTCGCGGCCGTCCTCGACCAGGGCGTCGTGGAACTCGACGCCACCTACTACGACACCCCGGACCAGCGGCTCGCCGCCGACTCCATCACGCTGCGCCGCAGAACCGGCGGAGCCGACGAGGGCTGGCACCTCAAACTGCCGGTGGCCCCGGGCGTGCGCGACGAGATCCGTGCCCCGCTCGGCGCCGGGACCGCGGGCGAGCCGGTGCCGGCCGCTCTCTCCGGTCTCGTACGCTCCCGGGTCCGTGACGCCGAGCTGGTCCCGCTCGTACGCCTGCTGTCCTCTCGCGACGTCCTCCATCTGGTCGACCGGGACGGCACGCTGCTCGCCGAGCTGAGCACGGACACCGTCCGCGCGGAACGCCTCGTCCCGGGCGGCGGTACGGCCGAATGGACCGAGATCGAGGTCGAGCTGGCGGACGACGGTGACCCGGTGTTCCTCGACGCGGTGGAGAAAAAGCTCCGCAAGGCCGGTGCACGGGTCTCGGACGCCCCCTCCAAGCTCGCCCGCGCCCTGGCGGAGACGGAGCCGGGCGGCAGGACGTTCTCCGCGAAGCCGTCCGCCGGCACCAACGGCAAGGACACCGCCGGGCGTTACGTCCTCGGCTACCTCCGGGAGCAGGTCGCCTCGCTCGTCGCCCACGACCCCGCGGTGCGACGGGACCTGCCCGACTCCGTGCACCAGATGCGGGTCGCCTCCCGCCGGATGCGCAGCGCCTTCAAGACGTACCGCAAGGTCATCGACCGGACCGTCACCGATCCCATCGGCGAGGAGCTCAGGTGGCTCGGCACGGAACTCGGCGTCGACCGGGACCTGGAGGTGCTGACCGAGCGACTGGAGTCCCGGATCGCCGAGGTGCCCGAAACCCTGCTGCTCGGCCCCGTCACCGCACGGCTGCAGATCTGGGGCGTGGCGCGCCGCTCGGGCTCCCGCCGCGGCACCCTCGACGTGCTGGAGAGCAAGCGGTACCTGGCCCTGCTGGAGTCGCTGGACGCCCTGCTGGCCGACCCGCCGCTGCGGTCCGCCGCCTCGCGGCCGCCGCACAAGGTGATCCCCAAAGCGGTGCTCAAGGACTATGACCGGCTGGCCGGCCGGGTCGAGCGCGCGCTCGACCTCGACCCGGGCGGGGAGCGGGACGTCGCGATGCACGAGGCCCGCAAGGCGGCCAAGCGGGCGCGCTACGCCGCCGAGCTGGCGCACCCGGCGCTGGGCAAGCCGGCCAAGCGGTTCGCCAAGCGGATGAAGTCCGTACAGAACCTGCTCGGCGACCACCAGGACAGCGTCGTGGCCCGCGAGTCCCTGCGGACCCTCGCCATCCAGGCGCACGCGGCGGGGGAGAGCGACTTCACCTGGGGACTGCTCTACGGACACGAGGAGGCGCAGGCGGTGCGGCGCGAGCGCGAGCTGCCGGAGGTGTGGAGGAAGGCGTCCCGGCCCGGACTGCGCGACGGCCTGACGGCGTAACCATCACGTCGTCCGGGGGCGGCCCCCAATCGGGTTACGCTTGTGAGTCGCCCCCCGCCAGCTCACGAAGGTTCGCGAGATGTCTGCTGCCGAGTCGGTCTTCCCACAGCTCGAAGCTCTGCTCCCGCATGTGCAGAAGCCCATCCAGTACGTCGGCGGTGAGCTCAACTCCACCGTCAAACCGTGGGACAGCTGCGACGTTCGCTGGGCGCTCATGTACCCGGACGCGTACGAGGTCGGGCTGCCCAACCAGGGCGTCATGATCCTCTACGAGGTGCTCAACGAGCGCGAGGGCGTGCTCGCCGAGCGCACCTACAGCGTGTGGCCGGACCTCGAAGAGCTGATGCGGGAGCACAAGGTCCCGCAGTTCACCGTGGACAGCCACCGGCCGGTGAAGGCGTTCGACGTCTTCGGGCTGAGCTTCTCCACCGAGCTCGGCTACACCAACATGCTCACCGCCCTGGACCTGGCGGGCATCCCGCTCGATTCGGCGGACCGCACGCTCGACGACCCGATCGTGCTCGCCGGCGGCCACGCCGCCTTCAACCCCGAGCCGATCGCGGACTTCATCGACTGCGCGGTCATCGGCGACGGCGAGCAGGCCGTCCTCGACATGACCGAGATCATCCGCGCGTGGAAGGCCGAGGGCCGTCCGGGTGGGCGGGACGAGGTCCTGTTCCGCCTCGCGAAGACCGGCAATGTCTACGTCCCGCGGTTCTACGACGTCGAGTACCTGCCCGACGGCCGTATCGCCCGCGTCGTACCGAACAGGTCCGGTGTGCCGTGGCGCGTGTCGAAGCACACCGTCATGGACCTCGACGAGTGGCCGTACCCGAAGCAGCCGCTGGTCCCGCTCGCGGAGACCGTCCACGAGCGGATGTCCGTCGAGATCTTCCGCGGCTGCACCCGCGGCTGCCGTTTCTGCCAGGCCGGCATGATCACGCGCCCCGTGCGGGAGCGAAGCATCACCGGCATCGGCGACATGGTCGATCGCGGTCTCAAGGCGACCGGCTTCGAGGAGGTCGGCCTGCTCTCGCTGTCCTCCGCCGACCACAGCGAGATCGGCGACATCGCCAAGGGCCTCGCGGACCGGTACGAGGAAGACAAGATCGGCCTCTCGCTGCCCTCCACCCGCGTGGACGCGTTCAACGTCGACCTGGCCAACGAGCTGACGCGCAACGGCCGTCGGTCCGGACTGACCTTCGCCCCCGAGGGCGGCTCCGAGCGCATGCGCAAGGTCATCAACAAGATGGTCTCGGAGGAGGACCTGATCCGTACGGTCTCCACGGCGTACGGCAACGGCTGGCGCCAGGTGAAGCTGTACTTCATGTGCGGCCTGCCGACCGAGACCGACGAGGACGTGCTCCAGATCGGCGACATGGCGGTCAAGGTCATCGCGGAGGGCCGCAAGGTCTCCGGCCAGAACGACATCCGCTGCACGGTGTCGATCGGCGGCTTCGTACCCAAGCCGCACACCCCGTTCCAGTGGGCCCCGCAGCTCTCCGCCGAGGAGACGGACGCCCGCCTGGAGAAGCTGCGCGACAAGATCCGCGGCGACAAGAAGTACGGCCGCTCCATCGGCTTCCGCTACCACGACGGCAAGCCGGGCATCGTCGAGGGCCTGCTCTCGCGCGGCGACCGGAGGATTGGCGCGGTCATCCGCGCCGTCTACGAGTCGGGCGGCCGTTTCGACGGCTGGCGTGAGCACTTCTCGTACGACCGGTGGATGGAGGCGGCCGACAAGACGCTGCCCGCGTTCGGCGTGGACGTCGCCTGGTACACCACGCGCGAGCGTACGTATGAGGAGGTCCTGCCCTGGGACCACCTGGACTCCGGTCTCGACAAGGACTGGCTCTGGGAGGACTGGCAGGACGCGCTCGACGAGACCGAGGTCGAGGACTGCCGCTGGACCCCGTGCTTCGACTGCGGTGTCTGCCCTCAGCTCGGCCTGGACATCCAGATCGGCCCGACCGGCAAGAAGCTGCTGCCGCTGTCGGTCGTCAACAAGTAGCAGCGCGTGCTCCTCGGCCCCGTCCGCGAAGGACGGGGCCGTCGGCGTCAACGGACCAGGTCTGGGAAGGCGTCCCGCTTGATGATCAGGCGCTCCCCGGCATCGGGTGGAATGCTGAGCTCCAGTCCGACCTCGGGCGCTCTGCTTCCGGGGATCTTGGCGCGACTGACCTGGCAGGTGACTCCAGCCCGCCGCAAATCGTCGGTCATAACCTCTCGGCCCTCGCGTTCCCAGCGGTCGCCGAAGGTCTCACCGCTCGCTGCGACGACCCAATGCGGCTCGGCCTGTCGAGGGCCCGCTCCGCCGCGCGCGTATTCCCGTACGCGTACCGGCCGTGCACCCAATGCGGACATGACCTGGGCGCTGAGCGCCCGATACACGGCATCCGGATCAGGGGCGCCCAATCCTCCGCTCGGACAGTTCCTGCAGCGCAGGTAGGCGTAGGTGCGGCCCTGGACCGCGGTCCGCTGGACGGTCATGTTGGTGCCGCAGTCCGCACAGACCAGGACACCGAGGAACGAGGTCGCCCCGCCGGGGTTGCGACGTGGCTGCGACGTGCTGCGCCGGTCGAGGGCGGTCTGGAGGTCCTGCCACTCCGCCTCCGTGAAGATCGGGTCTGCCACGCGGACAGGGACGCCGTCCTTGTCCCGGACGATCTTGGACCGGCGGACGCCGCCCTCCTTGTCCTCGACGACGCGCAGCCCCATCAGTGCGGGATTCCGCAACCTCCTCAGGAGAGTGCTGACCGTCCACTGCCCACCACCGCCGGTGGGGACCCCACCGCGGATGAGGACGGTGGTCATGCGACGTGCCGTGACTCCCCGTACCGCCGCGCCGTGACACCACCGGAGCACGCGCTGCGCCTGCGGCTCGATGACCAGCCGGCTGCCATAGGTCGCATATCCGTAGGGTGGTTTCCCCACGAGCCAGTCCGACTGCGTTTTGGCGTAGTCCCAGAGGCTCGTCACCCGGGCGCTCGTGCTGCCCGTCTCGATCTCCGCCAGAGCGCCGATGAGCTCTGCCGTGGCCTTGCCGAGCGGGGTGGACAGGTCGATGACGTCGTGCTTCGAGACCATGTTCTTCCCATGGGCCGAGCACCAATCGATCATGGCGCTGAGGTCGGTCACCCGTCGGACGAAGCGGTCCATCCTCCAGAAGAGGATCACATCGAAGTCCGGTACCCGGTCGTTCAGCCAACGCCCCAGTTCCTTGCGCTGCCACGGCGGGACCCGGGTGGCGGAGACATTGAGGTCCCTGGCGACACCCACCACGCGCAACCCGCGTTCCATGGCCAGGCTCCGCAGTTCGAGTTCCTGCCGCACGGGCGACGTGGTGTCCGTGGTGAGAGCCGAGAGCCGTACCGAGATCAGGGCGCGCGGGGCGTCCTCAGGAAGTGCGCTCTCGGCCCGCTGAAGTTCATCGAGCAACGCCAGGTCGGGGCCCCTCCAGTGGACGCCGGCTGTGAAAGTGCCCTGCTTCCGGTTCATTGATGTCCTCACGCCCGGACAACGACAGGTCTCGGCCCTGGTTTTGGGTGCGGGGGTTTATGTCCGCAGATGGACACGCAGATCCAGATCGGCCCGACGGGCAAGAAGCTGCTGCCGCTGACGGTCGTCAAGTAACCCGCGCACCCTTCGGAGGCCCTCACCGTCCGCGGTGGGGGCCTCCGCCGTGTTCGCGGGCCTCGGGTGGGCGTGGGGTGGGCGGGGAACCGACGGGGGCGCCGACGCGTACTCTGGGTAGTACAAGCGACTGCCGCCGGCGCGGCGCCCGCTCCCGAGATCTCCCCGCACAGCGGGCGTGAGCCGGACGGGGTGACGCCGAGGCGGCACCACCCTGATCCCGAGGGCGGCGCGCGAGAGCGCCGCCCCGCACCGAGGAGAAGAACCACTGGGCAAGCGACAGCCCGAAGGCCCGCCGCCCGCTCCGGCAGTGCAGCGCATCCGGTTGCGCTACACCAAGCGCGGCCGCCTCCGGTTCACCAGCCATCGTGACTTCCAGCGCGCTTTCGAGCGGGCGCTGCGCCGAGCCGAGGTGCCGATGGCGTACTCGGCCGGCTTCACCCCGCACCCGAAGGTGTCGTACGCCAATGCCGCACCCACCGGCACGGGCAGCGAGGCCGAGTATCTGGAGATCGCCCTCACCGAGTCCCGCGACCCCGACAAGCTGCGCGAGCTGCTCGACGAGTCGCTGCCGGACGGGCTCGACATCACCGACGCGGTCGAGGCCCGCACCTCGGGCCTCGCCGACCGGCTGACCGCCTCCGTCTGGGAGCTGCGTCTGGACGGCGTCGCGCTCGCGGACGCGGAGCGGGCCGTGGAGACCTTCCTGGCCGCCGAGGCCGTCGAGGTCCAGCGCCGTACCAAGAACGGCATGCGCAGCTTCGACGCGCGAGGCGCCGTGGCGGGTCTGCAGGCGCTTCCTTCCCAGGCTGATAGGACCGTGGGCGACGCCTGTGCGATACTGCGGCTGGTAGTACGGCACCTGACACCTGCCGTGCGACCCGACGACGTCCTGTCCGGTCTCCGAGCTGTGGCCGACCTGGCGCCGCCGGTCCCCGCTGCGGTGACCAGGCTGGCGCAGGGGCTCTTCGACGAGGAGTCCGGCACGGTGACCGACCCGCTCGCGCCCGACCGCGAGGCAGTCATGGCCGCCCCACCCACGGCCGCCGGACTCGCCGCCGCGAAGGCGCCGGAAGGTTCCGCGTAAAGCGGTCGTCGTTTGGCGCAGCCCTTGTACTCGGGAGCCACCTGGGTCGGGCAGCGCACTGACCTGAAGACTTTCGCCAGGCCGTACGCATGTCGCCTACGGAACCGGCGAGCTAGACACAGCTCCCGTGCGGCGCCCGCGCCCCGGACGGCGGTTCCGCGCACATCACGCGGACCGTGACGGACCGGAAACAGGCGTGGCGCCCGGGAGCGCGACGGGAGAACCGCCCGCATGCTCGAGCCGAACGAATCCAACGAGCCGGCGCACCACAGCGCCGTAGACGACAGTCCCAGCGACACTCTGCCCCCGCGCCGCCGACGCCGCGCGGCGTCCCGCCCCGCGGGCCCGCCGGTCGCCGCGGACAACGGACCCGGCGCAGCCGCGGTACCGGAGGCGGCCGATGGCGCCGCCTCGCACGAAGCCGGGGCGGAGACCGAGGCCGCGCCGCCGGCGCGTGCCCGCCGCCGGGCCACCCGTAAGGCGACGGCGCCCGCCGGTGCCGGAGCGACTGACGTCGCCGTCGAGCCGCCCGCTGCCGGAGCCCTCGCCGGGGACCAGGTCCCCGCTGCCGCCGAAGAGACCACCGCGGCCGACCAGGCTGCCGCCGTCGAGGCTGAGGCCGCGGCGCCGGAGCGTGCCCGTCGGCGCGCCACGCGTAAGGCGACGGCGCCCGCCGGTGCGCCGCAGTCGGCGGAGGCGTCCGCCGAGGCTGCCGGGGTCCCCGCCGAGGGGCAGGCCACTGCCGCCGAAGAGACCACCGCGGCCGACCAGGCTGCCGCCGTCGAGGCTGAGGCCGCGCCGCCCGCGCGTGCCCGTCGGCGGGCCACCCGTAAGGCGACCGCGCCCGCCGGTGCGCCGGCGGCCGCCGAGAGCGAGTCCACCGTGCCCGACACCGAGTCCGAGGCCGTGACCGAGCCCGCCGCTCCGGCGCGTACGCGCCGCCGGGCGACCCGTAAGGCGACCGCCCCCGCCGGTGAGCCGACGGCCGCGGAAGCGGCTGAGGCTCCCGCCGCGAGCGAAGCGCCCGAGGCCGAGACCGCGCCGCCGGCGCGTACGCGTCGGCGCGCCACCCGTAAGGCGACCGCGCAGGCCGAGGTGCCCGCCGTTGAGGACGCCGAGGACGAGGACGAGATCGTGGCCGAGGACGGCGAGCAGCTGCCCGCCGACGCCGCCGCCGAGATCGCCGCCGACGAGGCGACGCGCGGCCGCCGGCGCCGCCGTGGCGAAGAGCCCGAGGGCGAGGCCGTCACCGTGGCCGACGCCGTGGACGCGCCCCAGGGCCGGGGCCGCCGCCGTGCGACGCGCCAGCCGGTGACCGCCGCTCCGCAGCCCGCCGCCCCGGCCGAGGCCGAGGCCGAGGAGAGCGCGTCCGGTCGTGGCCGCCGTCGGGCGACCCGCCCGGCCGTCGCCGTGTTCCAGGCGCCGGTCTTCGCCGAGCCGGTGTTCCAGACCCCCGAGACCGCGGCCGCCGCCGCTGCCGCCGAGGCGGCCGAGCGGGCGGAGCCGGCGGAGGAGGAGGCCGCGGCCCCCGCGCCGCAGGCCGGCTCGCGCCGTCGCCGCCGTCGCGGTGCTGCGGCCGAGACCGAGCCCGCCGTCGAGCCCGCGCCCGTAGCGGCCGCCGAGGCGGAGGCCGAGGCCGAAGCCGAAGAGGCCGTCGAGGACGAGCACGCCGAGGGCGAGGAGACGGACGAGTCCGGCGAACGCCCCGCGCGCCGCCGTCGCCGTGGCGGCCGTCGCCGTCGCCGTGGCGAGTCCGCCGAGCTCGACGAGTCCGGCGAGGGCGAGGAGGGTCAGGACGCCGAGGCTGCTGACCAGGACGAGGAGGAGCCGGAGGAGGACGAGGAGGGCGCGTCCGGCGCCGGGTCCAGCTCCAGCCGTCGTCGCCGCCGTCGTCGCCGTCGCAGTGGTGACTCGGGCGGCGAGGCCGAGACCGGTGCCGACGACCCGGAGCGTACGGTCGTCAAGGTCCGCGAGCCGCGTCCGTCCCGTAAGAGCGAGGAGCCGTCCGACGAGGTGCAGTCCATCAAGGGCTCGACCCGTCTGGAGGCGAAGAAGCAGCGCCGCCGCGAGGGCCGCGAGCAGGGCCGTCGCCGGGTGCCGATCATCACCGAGGCGGAGTTCCTGGCGCGCCGCGAGGCCGTCGAGCGCGTCATGGTGGTCCGCCAGAGCGGCGAGCGCACCCAGATCGGCGTCCTCGAGGACAACGTGCTGGTCGAGCACTACGTCAACAAGGAGCAGGCCACCAGCTACGTCGGCAACGTCTACCTGGGCAAGGTGCAGAACGTACTGCCGTCCATGGAGGCCGCGTTCATCGACATCGGCAAGGGCCGCAACGCCGTCCTGTACGCCGGTGAGGTCAACTTCGAGGCGCTGGGCATGGCCAACGGCCCCCGCCGCATCGAGTCCGCGCTCAAGTCCGGCCAGTCGGTCCTCGTCCAGGTGACGAAGGACCCGATCGGTCACAAGGGCGCCCGCCTCACCAGCCAGGTCTCGCTGCCCGGCCGCTACCTGGTCTACGTGCCCGAGGGCTCGATGACCGGGATCAGTCGCAAGCTGCCCGACACCGAGCGCGCGCGTCTGAAGACCATCCTCAAGAAGATCGTCCCCGAGGACGCGGGCGTCATCGTCCGTACCGCCGCGGAGGGCGCGAGCGAGGACGAGCTGCGCCGCGACGTCGAGCGTCTGCAGTCGCAGTGGGAGGACATCCAGAAGAAGGCGAAGAGCGGCGGCGCCTCGAACGCGCCGACGCTGCTGTACGGCGAGCCGGACATGACCGTCCGGGTCGTGCGCGACATCTTCAACGAGGACTTCACGAAGGTCATCGTCAGCGGTGACGAGGCGTGGGAGACGATCCACGGTTACGTCAACCACGTCGCCCCGGACCTGACGGACCGGCTGTCGCGGTGGACCTCCGAGGTCGACGTCTTCGCCACGTACCGGATCGACGAGCAGCTGATGAAGGCGCTGGACCGCAAGGTCTGGCTGCCGAGCGGCGGTTCGCTGGTGATCGACAAGACCGAAGCCATGATCGTGATCGACGTCAACACCGGCAAGTTCACCGGCCAGGGCGGCAACCTCGAGGAGACCGTCACCAGGAACAACCTGGAGGCGGCCGAGGAGATCGTGCGTCAGCTGCGGCTGCGCGACCTGGGCGGCATCGTCGTCGTCGACTTCATCGACATGGTGCTGGAGTCCAACCGGGACCTGGTGCTGCGGCGCATGCTGGAGTGCCTGGGCCGTGACCGTACGAAGCACCAGGTGGCCGAGGTCACTTCGCTGGGCCTGGTCCAGATGACCCGTAAGCGGGTCGGTCAGGGCCTGCTGGAGTCGTTCTCCGAGACCTGCGTGCACTGCAACGGCCGTGGCGTGATCGTCCACATGGAGCAGCCGACCGCCGCCGGTGGCGGGGGCGGCGGCAAGCGTGCCAAGAAGCGCGGCCGCGGTGGTGTGCAGGAGCACGAGCACGAGCTCGTGACGGCGGACACCGAGGCAGAGGCGGGCGCCGAGTCCGAGGCCGAGGTCGCCGCCGAGGCGGCCGCCCCGGTGGCGCTGCCCGAGCCCGCCTTCGCCGCCGACGAGGAACTGTTCAGCAGCGTGGCGGAGGCCGAGGCCGCCGCCGGCGGGCGGCGTTCGCGCCGCCGGGCGACCCGCAAGGCGACCGCGCCGGCCGGTGCGCCGAAGACGGCCGAGGCCGTGCCGTCGCAGCCCGTGTCGGAGCCGGTGGCGGAGGCCGTGCAGGTCTCCGAGCCGGAGCCGGTCGTCGCACCGGAGCCGGTCGTCGAGGCCGCCCCGGCCGAGCCCGCCGTGGCCGCGCCCGTGGAGGCCGCCGTCGAGGAGGCCGCGCCGCCCGCGCGTGCCCGTCGCCGGGCGACCCGTAAGGTCACGGCGCCGGCGGGTTCGCCGAAGCCGGTGGAGGAGGCGGCCGCCGAGGCCGCCGCCGAGATCGTCATCGAGGCACCGGCCCCGGTCGCCGTCCCGATCGTGGCCGAGGCACCGCAGGAGCCCGAGGCGCCGGAGCAGCCGGAGCCGGCCGCGCCGCGCGCGCGGCGCCGGGTGACCCGTAAGGTCAGCGCGCCCGCAGGCGCGCCGGCCGGTGCCGCCGAGGCGGCGGTCGTCGTGGTCGCGTCCGAGCCGCAGGCCGAGGCGCGGACCGAGGCACAGCCCGAGCCGGAGGCGCAGCCCGAAGCGGAGCCGGAGGCGGAAGCCGCCGCGGCGAAGAAGACGGCACGTAAGGCGGCCAAGAAGGCCACCGCGAAGAAGGCTGTGACGAAGAAGACGGCGGCGAAGAAGACCGCTGCGAAGAAAACGACTGCCAAGAAGGTGACAAAGAAGACGGTCGCCGCGGAGCAGCCCGTGCAGCCGTCCGTGTCGGCTTCGGCACAGGACTGAGCAAGGAGCGGCCCGCCCCTGATTGCTGGGGGCGGGCCGCTTTTCCGTGGCAGAATCGTTGCCTTTACGCGTTTGCCACCGGCGATTTACCCCATGAAATTCCTGATAATGTGACGCCGGTCGTTGCCGACCCGTGCCTCCCACCGGAGACTGCGGTCGGCTAACCGGTCCCGGTCCGGGACTAACCGGTCCTGAAATTCCTCGGTAGGGCGTCGGCTTTGTGCCGGAGGGGAACAGCGCGGCCTCGAGAGACGTCCGCACCCCAGACCTCTGCCACACATAGAGCTCTTGCGGTGCTGAAGGAGGACGTCCATGTCGAGCGTCAACGAGCAGCCGATCCCTGCTGCGCGTCCGGTGATCGGTGAAGAGGAGATCGAGGCCGCGGTACGCGTGCTGCGCACCGGTCGCGTCGTGCAGGGTCCGGAGGTGGCCGCCTTCGAGGAGGGCTTCTCCGAGCTGGTCGACGGACGCCACTGCGTGGCGGTGAACTCGGGTACCTCAGCGCTGCACCTGCTGCTGCTGGCGCTGGGCATCGGCCCCGGCGACGAGGTCATCGTCCCGTCCTTCTCCTTCGCCGCCTCGGCGAACGCGGTCCGCCTGGTCGGCGCCGATGTCGTCTTCGCCGACATCGAGCCCGGCAGCTTCGGACTGGACCCGGCCGCCGTCGAGGCCGCCATCACCCCGCGCACCGCCGCGATCATGCCGGTCCACCTGTACGGCCACCCGGCCGCGATGGACAAGCTCATGCCCATCGCCGAGAAGCACAAGCTCGCCGTCGTCGAGGACGCCTGCCAGGCGCACGCCGCGGCCCTGAACGGCACCCCCGTGGGCGCGTTCGGCTCGGGCGGCACCTTCAGCTTCTACCCGACGAAGAACATGCACTCGCTCGAGGGCGGCATGATCTCCACCGCCGACGCGGAGACCGCGCGCACCCTGCGCCTGCTGCGCAACCAGGGCATGGAGCAGCGGTACGCCAACGAGATCGTCGGCGCCAACATGCGGATGACGGACGTCGCCGCCGCCGTCGGCCGCGTACAGCTGTCGAAGCTGGGCGGCTGGACCGAGCAGCGCCGCGCCAACGCCGCGTACCTCGACCAGGCCATCTCCGCGTCGAACGTGGTCATCCCGCCCGTTGCCGAGGGTGCACGCCACATTTACCACCAGTACACCGTCCGGGTGCAGGGTGACCGGGATGCCGCGATGCAGCAGCTGACCGAGGCGGGGATCGGCAACGCTGTGTACTACCCGACCCCGATCCACCGGCTGAAGCCGTACTGGGAGCCGGACCAGAAGGCGGGCCGCAACTGGGACCTGCCGGAGACCGAGCGTGCGGCCGCCGAAGTCGTCTCGCTTCCGATTCACCCCTCGCTCACCGAGGGTGACCTGGAACGCATCGCCGCCGCCGTGAACGCCCTTGGAGAGAACCTGTGACTTCCGCTGGACTGCGTGCCGGTCTGATCGGCCTCGGCTCGATGGGGCGCCACCACGCCCGTGTACTCGCGAGCCTCGAAGGCGTACAGCTGGTCGGCGTCGTCGACCCGATGGGGGACAAGTTCGGCGCCGCCAACGGCGCGCCCGTCCTGTCCACCGTCGAGGAGCTGCTCGCGCTCGGTGTCGACTACGTCGTCGTGGCCTGCCCGACCGCGCTGCACGAGGAAGTCGGCCTCAAGCTGGCCGAGGCCGGTGTATGCGCGCTGATCGAGAAGCCGGTGGCGGACACCGTCGAGGGCGCGAACCGTCTGGTCGAGGCCTTCGAGAGCCGCGGCCTGGTGGCCGGCGTCGGTCACATCGAGCGCTTCAACCCGGCCCTGCAGAGCCTGCGCAAGCGGCTCGAGGCCGGCGAGCTGGGCGAGGTCTTCCAGGTGGTCACCCGCCGCCAGGGCCCCTTCCCGCACCGCATCGCCGATGTCGGCGTGGTCAAGGACCTCGCCACCCACGACATCGACCTCACCGCGTGGGTGACCGGCCAGGAGTACGTCTCCATCGCCGCCCACACGGTGTCCAAGAGCGGACGTCCGCACGAGGACATGGTCGCCGCCGTCGGCCAGCTCGCCGACGGCACGATGGTCAACCACCTCGTCAACTGGCTGAGTCCGCTGAAGGAGCGATTCACTTCGGTCACCGGCGAGCGCGGCTGCTTCATCGCCGACACTCTCACCGCCGACCTCACGTTCTACTCGAACGCCGCCCAGGAGACCGAGTGGGAGGCCCTGCAGGCCTTCCGCGGCGTCGCCGAGGGCGACATGATCCGGTACGCGATCCCGAAGCGCGAGCCGCTGCTGGTCGAGCACGAGAACTTCCGCGACGCGGTGCAGGGCAAGCCGAGTAACATTTCAACCCTGCGGCAGGGCCTTCGTACGGTCGAGGTGGCCGCAGCCGTATTGGAGTCGGCAGACAAGGGCACCACGGTGCCTCTCAAGACTGAGGATCCGACGACACATGGTGTCTGAATACATCCAGGGGGCCCGGCGGGGTACCCGGGGTCGAATCGTCATGCTGGTCGACAACAGCGTGCATGGTGATTCCCGGGTACAGAAGCAGGCGAGTTCAGCCGCTGCTGCCGGGTGGGATGTCATCCTTTTGGGCAAAGCGTCCGGCAACGGTGTGGACAACTGGATGCTCGGCGAAGCCGAGGTCCAGCTCATCCACGTGCGGTCGAAGATGTCCGTCCAGCCCAGGGACCTTCGCGGCGCCCCGCTGCGCCGGCCGCTCGCGTACTCGTCCGACCGGGTGGCCGCCTTCCGGGTGCAGCAGGTCAAGGCGTGGCGCGCCGACCTGAGGGTCAGGCGCGCCGCGCTGAAGGCTTCCTCGAACGGCGCTTCGTCGCTCAGCGCCAAGACCGGCAATGCGTGGCTCACCGTTCCCCGGGCCGCGTCCAAGCTGACGTCCCGATGGGTGTCGCTGCGCACCCGTGAGACGAGGAAGCTCCGGAAGATCAGGCGTACGAGGTCGGCGCCGCTGGACCGGGCCACCACCCGCTTCTGGCTGACGGCCATGGGCGAGCGCGCCTGGCGCCGACTCGACCCGGGCGTCTGGGACTTCGAGCTGGCCTTCGGCCCCGTCATCGACGCGCTCGAGCCGGACATCATCCACGCGAACGACTTCCGGATGCTCGGCGTCGGCTCCCGGGCCACGCTCCGGGCGCGTGCCGCGGGACGTCCGGTGAAGCTCGTCTGGGACGCGCATGAGTTCCTGCCGGGCGTACGGTCCTGGGCGAACCAGCGCAAGCTGCCGGCGATGGTGGCGTACGAGCGGGAGCACGCCAAGCACGCGGACGCCGTGGTGACCGTCTCGGAGGGGCTCGCCGACCTGCTCCGCACGTCCCACGGGCTTGCCGAACGGCCGGCCGTGGTCCTCAACGCACCGGATGCCAGCGCGACTTCGCTCGAAACGGACGAGCCGGTGCCGGACATCCGTGAGCTGTGCGGTATCGGCCCGGATGTACCGCTGCTGGTGTACAGCGGCCTCGCGGCGGCGCAGCGCGGACTCGGGATCATGGTCGAAGGCCTGCCCGACCTGCCGGATGCCCACGTGGCCTTCGTCGTGATGAACCCCGAGGCTCCGTATGTCCGGGGGCTGCTGGCGCGCGCCGAAGCGCTCGGCGTGCAGGACCGGGTTCACGCGCTGCCGTACGTGCCGCACTGGCAGGTGGTTCCGTTCCTGTCGGGTGCCGACGTCGGCATCATCCCGATCCACCACTGGCCGAACCATGAGATCGCACTGATCACGAAGTTCTTCGAGTACTCCCACGCAAGGCTGCCGCTCGTGGTCAGTGATGTGAAGACGATGGCCGAGGTCGCCAAGGCCACCGGCCAGGGCGAGATCTTCCAGGCCGAGAACGTCGTGGACTACGTGCGCGCCGTCAAGGCGGTGCTGGCCGAGCCCAAGCGGTACACCGCTGCGTACGAGACCGAGGGGCTTCTCGAGCAGTGGACCTGGGAGGCCCAGGCCGAGATCCTCGACGGGGTCTACTCGCGGCTGCTGCCCGCGTCCACCACGCAGCAGGGAGCGGGTGGATGACCAGGACTCCCGACGTCACCGTCGTCGTCGCGGTCTACAACACGATGCCCTACCTGACGGACTGTCTGAAGTCCCTCGTCGGGCAGAGCATCGGGCTGAAGCGCCTTGAGGTCGTGGCGGTCGACGACGGATCCACGGACGGCAGCGGCCGGGAACTCGACCGCTTCGCCAAGCGGTACCCGGACACCTTCAAGGTGATCCACCAGGCCAACTCCGGCGGTCCGGCCGCTCCGAGCAACCGGGCTCTGGAGGTCGCCACCGGACGGTTCGTCTTCTTCATCGGCTCCGACGACTACCTCGGCAAAGAGGCGCTGGAGCGGATGGTGGCCTGTGCCGACACGCACGGGTCCGACGTCGTGATCGGCCGGATGGTCGGCACGAACGGGCGCTACGCGCACCAGGCGCTGTTCCAGAAGTCCGACCCGGACATCAGCCTGTACGACTCGGCGCTGCCGTTCACCCTGGCCAACATCAAGCTCTTCCGCCGGGACCTGGTGGAGCAGCACAAGCTGCGCTTCCCCGAGGACCTGCCGGTCGGCAGCGACCAGCCGTTCACCCTCGAAGCCTGCGTCCGGGCGAAGAAGATCTCGGTGCTGGCCGACTACAAGTACTACTACGCGGTCAAGCGCGGCGACGCGAGCAACATCACGTACCGGTCGAACCACCTGGTCCGGCTGCGCTGCACCGCGGAGATCATGAGGTTCGCGGCCGGGCTCGTCGAGGCCGGTCCCCAGCAGGACGCCGTCTTCGAGCGGCACTTCACCTGGGAGATCGCCAAGCTCGTCCAGGACGACTTCCTCCCGCTGGAACCGCGGCTCCAGCGCGAGGTCTGCGACGGTGTCCGCGAGCTGGCCGACGCGTACTTCACGGCCGCCCTGCGTGACGCCCTCGACGTCAAGCGGCGGGTCCGGATCAGTCTGGCCCAGCACGGGGCGGTGGACGAGCTCGTCCGCGCGATCGCCTCGGAGGCCGAGGACGGCGCGCCGCCCCTGCTGATCGAGGGCGGGCGGGCCTTCGCCCGCTACCCGGGCTTCCGGGACGGGGCCGGGCTGCCGGACCGGACGTTCGAGCTGCTGCGTCCGGAGCCCAAGGCCGTCGCGGACGCGGTCCGGCTGCTCTCGGTGCGCTGGGAGCAGGAGGACGGGGAGATGTCCGTCGCCCTCGCGGTACGGATCCGGGCCACCGGCGACACCGGCACCCCCGCCGTGCGGCTGGTTCCCGGCGAGCTCCCCGGGGCGACGCCGGGCGGCCGGGTGCTGCCCGGCGGCCTTGAACTCCCGCCCGTGGTGGGCGAGTTCACCGTCGAGCGCGACGCCGACGGCATGGTCCTGCACGCCCGGGTACCGGTCGGGCGCCGCAAGGCGAAGCTCGGGGTGCGCATCTACCTCGACGTGGCCGGCTCGACGTACGAGATCCCGGTCAGGACCCGGGGCCTGCCGCTGCCGCTCGCCCGCCGCTGGCGCCGCGACCACCCGTACCGCATCCACGCCAACGCGAACCCCCGCGGGTGGCTGACGATCACGACGGCTCCGCTGTGGGAGCCCAAGCCCGCCACCCGTGTACGAATCCGGCGCCTGCTGTCCCGGTTGAAGAGGAAAATAACCCGATGAATATCTGTGTAGTCGCTCTCGGCAAGATCGGTCTTCCGCTCGCCGTGCAGTTCGCCGCCAAGGGCCACCGCGTGATCGGGGCCGACGTCAACGAGAAGGTCGTCGAGCTGGTCAACGCCGGCACCGAGCCCTTCCCCGGCGAGTACGACCTCGACCGCCTGCTCAAGGAGACCGTCGGCGCCGGGCTGCTCTCCGCGACGACGGACACGACCGCCGCGGTCGCCCAGTCCGACGCCGTCGTGGTGGTCGTGCCGCTCTTCGTCGACGCCGACGGCGTTCCGGACTTCGGCTGGATGGACGCCGCGACCAAGGCGATCGCCGCGGGTCTCAAGCCGGGCACCCTGGTGAGCTACGAGACCACGCTGCCCGTCGGCACCACCCGTACCCGCTGGGCGCCGATGCTGGAGGAGGGCTCCGGCCTGACCGCCGGCCAGGACTTCCACCTGGTCTTCAGCCCCGAGCGGGTGCTGACCGGCCGCGTCTTCGCGGACCTGCGCCGCTACCCGAAGCTCGTCGGCGGTATCGACGAGACCTCGGCCCGGCACGGCGTCGAGTTCTACGAGCAGGTGCTCGACTTCGACGAGCGCGCCGACCTCGCACAGCCGAACGGCGTGTGGGACCTGGGCACCGCGGAGGCCTCCGAGCTGGCGAAGCTGGCCGAGACCACGTACCGCGACGTCAACATCGGTCTGGCCAACCAGTTCGCCCGGTTCGCCGACAAGAACGACATCGACGTCAAGAAGGTCATCGAGGCCTGCAACAGCCAGCCGTACAGCCACATCCACCAGCCCGGTATCGCCGTCGGCGGCCACTGCATCCCGATCTACCCGCGGATGTACCTGTGGAACGACCCGGAGGCGACCGTCGTGCGCTCGGCCCGCGAGGCCAACGCCGCGATGCCCGCGTACGCCGTGGACCTGCTGGCCGCCGCCTACGGCGACCTGGACGGCGTCGGTGTGCTGGTGCTCGGCGCGGCCTACCGCGGTGGCGTGAAGGAGACGGCCTTCTCCGGCGTCTTCCCGACCGTCGAGGCGCTCAAGGCGCGCGGCGCGGTGCCGTTCGTCTCCGACCCGATGTACACGGCCGAGGAGCTCATTGCGCACGGTCTCGTGCCGCACGAGGGCCAGGCCGTCACCGCCGCGATCCTGCAGGCCGACCACGCGGAGTACCGCGAGCTGGCCGCCTCCGACCTGCCGGACGTCCGCGTCCTGGTCGACGGCCGCCGCACCACCGACCCGGCCCGCTGGGAGGGCGTCCGCCGCGTCGTCATCGGCGGCTGATCACTCAGAAGCAGGCGAGAAGGCGGTGTCCCAGCAGGGGACACCGCCTTCTCGCGTCGTTCTTCCCCTCCGGGATACCGCCTTCCCCTCCGGGATACGGCGTCGGCTCAGGACAGGAAGTCGGCGAGCACGGCCGCCGTCCGGGTGCCGTCGTGGCACTCCCGGGCGAACCGGGCGGAGCGCTCGCCGATCAGCGCGGCCTCGTGGCGGTCGTCGAGCAGTGATTCGAGAGCGCTGCGGAGCGAATCGGGGGTGGCGTTGACGATGGGCGGACGGACTCCGGCTATGTCGGCGGCCGTGTCCGTCAGCCAGGCCACCACCGGTTTCCCGGCCGCCATGCCCTCGCAGGCGAAGGTGCCGTACGTGCCGATCGCGAACTGGTCGATGATGATGTCGGCGTCCTGCACGAGGTCCCGCATCCCCGACCAGTCGACCTGCTCGGCCAGCCGGAATTCGATGACGCCCCGGTCGTGAAGATCGGTGAGGACCGGCAGGACGCGGTCCGTGCCCTTCGTCCAGCGCTTCGAGGGCGCATGCAGGACGACAGGCCGGCGGCGTTCCATGACAGGACGGTCGCACGCGAACGCGTCCACATCCACGACGAGCGGCGCCCAGGTGGCCATCGGAAGATCGTCGAGCAGGTCGGGAGTGGTCACGAACGTCGGCAGACCGAACTCCTCCGCCACCCTCCGGTTGCGCTCGGTTACGCCCGTGAGCCGCTCCACCATTCCTTCCGGGGCATCGCGGAACAGGGAGTGCTCGAAGCGTTCCATGTGACGCAGGGGATGCCGTACCTCGCTGCCGTGTCCGAGCAGGGCGACCTTGATGCTCGTACGCAGCAGGGCGGGCAGATCGCCTTCCAGGTGGCTGCCGTTGAGACGGCCCAGAACCGGCAGGAACGCGTCGGCGATCAGATGCGTGTAGTTGCGGAAGACCCGTTCGACCTGGGCGAGCTGGATGGTGAGCCGGCCCAGCTTGGCCGCGTCGAGCTGGACGTCCGCGGGGTAGCCGAAGGACCCCGCTGAAGCCGCCATCACCACCTGCGCGGAAACGTCGGGCCTGGACCGGCAGACCGCGTGCGCGAACGAGGCCAGCTGCCCCGCGTAGTTCGCGGGCGCCAGGCCGAGTCGGATCGGCGTTCCGCCCAACGGCGTCCAGGTGGGTACGGGCCGGGACGGCTTGCGGGCGTCCTGCGTCTCACCGGTCCAGGTGAGATCGGTGCGCGGGGTGAGGGGCTGGGTACCGGAGAGTTCGCGGTAGAGCGCGGCCAGGGGGGCGGACCTGTGCTCCCACGCGTGTTCGTCCCGCAGCGGGGCGGTCGGCCTGCTCGCCGGGTCCACGGCGTCCACGACGGCCTTGGCGAAGGCGGATGGGGAACCGGCATCGACCACGGTCACCGCCGGTCCGAGCCGGTCTCCGCAGTCGGGAGCCTCGCGCCCGCACAGGACGACCACCGGGAGACCTGCCTGCACGTACTCGGCGATCAGCATCACGAGGGCCGGTTCCTCGTTCGTCCCGCAGGTGCACACCGCGACGGCGGCGTCCGCCGAGGACAGATAGGACGGGCGGCGGGCCGGATCGGCGTGCGGGGTGTGGACCCGGTCGCGTACGCCGGCCTCCTCGGCCTTCTGCAGGACCGGTTCGAGTGCGGGCGCGTCCGCGGAGCACGCCAGCGCGAAATGGTGTCCGGGGAGCTCGGCGAGGGCGGAGACGGCGGCGTTCAGGCGTGCGCCGGCGTCCGCCGGCCCGGCGTACACCCACAGCGGGCCGGCGCCGTACAGGCCGCAGATGTTCCGGATCTCGGGAAGCGGATGCCCGCTCATGGGGGCGTCCGTCCCCGCGGGCGCGTCCTGGACCACGAGCGGCGCCCGGCGCAGGCGGTGCTCCGAGGCCAGCAGTCGGGCGATCCGGGAGGTGGCCGCGGTGACCGCGTCCGCCTCCGGGGCGAACCGCTGCTCCAGGTCGCCGTATGCCGCGGCCTGCCGCTGCGCGGGGATGGCCGCCTGCTCCGTGCGGACGGAGGCGTCGTAGATCCATGGGGCCTTCAGGCCCCGGGTCCGCAGCCGTGAACTGCTGCGCGAGGCCGTCGCCAGCATCGACACGTCGAGCACATGGATCAGGTCGGGCTTCAGGTCCTCCAGCACCGGCCCGACGGCCAGGTCCTGGTCGAGCAGCTCCGGCAAGTCGGCGCGCCAGTCGCCCAGGGGTATCACCGGCGACCGGTCGCGCCGGGCTTCCCAGCGGCAGAGCCGCATCCGGAGGCGGTGTGCCGCCCGGCGGAGCCGGATCCAGACCTTGAAGGTCCAGCGGGCCGGCAGCCCCATATCGCCGGCCCGCGCCCCGGCCTCCCGTACCCATGCCCGGTGGAGCGCGAGAGCGCCGGCCTGAGCGGTGGCGTCCCGCAGCCCGGCCTGGGTGAAGAACCGCCGCATCCGGTGGCCGCGCCGGCGCCGGGCCGCGTCTTCGCGCAGGGCCGAGCCGACAGGTATGCGGACCAGGGAGACCGGGCCGAGTGCGGACTGGCGTGCCTCCTTGGGGACCTCGGCCGAGCCCGGGGAGAGGACGGTCACGTCCCAGCCGTCCCTGGCCGCGGCGATCGCCGTACGCCCGGCACGGGACGCGGCGGTGACTTCCTGGTCCGCCAGGATGGCCAGACGAGGACGCGTAGCAGACTGCGGCATCGGATCTCCCGGGTTGCTTCGCCCCGCTGGGCGCGGGGCAAATGGGCGGCACTGCCGACGCGCACTGTGCGCCTCCCGCAGGTGGCCTGCGGGGTAGCGGCGCCAGAGCTCGGCCGGGGCTGGCGCGCAATCCTGCCATGCTAGCGTTTTGAGGTGTCTCCAAACCCTCCTGCGAAATCGTCCGAGGCCCCTCCGTGTGCATCGCGTGATGGCGACGGAACCGCCCGTAAGCACGTGATCTATTTGGCGATCGGTTTCCCGCCCGCCGCCAAGAGCTGTGCCTACCGGATGCGCGAGACCGCGAACCAGTTCGTCGCCCAGGGCTGGGACGTCACGGTCGTCACGATCGAGGACGAGTCCTGGGAGCGGGACTTCGGCCTCGACCACACCCTGTCCGAGCGCGTCGACCCTCGGGTACGGATCGAGAAGCTCCCGCTCGTGCGCGAGGACCTCGAGACGGATCTCCGCAAGTTCTCCGAGGACCGGGCGCTGCGTCCGATCCAGTGGGCGGCCGAGTACCGCAAGAAGGGGATGAAGTCCTTCCCCGAGCCGATCTACGGCGGCTGGCGCACCGACCTGGAGCAGGCCGTGATCCGCCTGCACCGCAGCAAGCCCGCCGACCTGGTGCTCGCCACCTGCGTCCCGTACGTGAACATGGCTGCGGCGCTGAAGCTCTGGGAGACGCACCAGGTGCCGTATGCGATCGACTTCCGTGACGGCTGGTCGGTGGACGTCATCGGCGGCGGCGAGGCCTTCACCAAGGACTCGGTGTCGGGCGAGTGGGAGCGCAAGGTGCTGAGCCAGGCCCTGTCCCTGTGGCTCGTCAACGACCCGATCGCCGACTTCTACCGGGAGCGGCACCCCGATCTCGCCTCCCGCTTCCATGTCGTACGCAACGGCTACGACGAGGACAGCGTGCCCGCGCAGACCCGCAGGCCCGATCCCGGGCAGGGGCTGACCTTCGGCCACCTGGGCGTGGTCACCTCGCCGCCCAGGATCCTCAAGGCCGTGCTCGACGGCTGGCGGATCGCCCGTGAACGGGATCCGCTCGTGGCGCGCTCGCGCCTGGAGGTCCGCGGCCAGATCGGTTCCGGCGCCGCCCGTGAGGCCAACGCCCATATGGAGCTGCTCCGCCAGCGCGCCGGGGACGGCGTGTCGTTCGGCGGACCTGCCCCCAAGGCGGAAGTGCCCGACATCTTCGCGAGCTGGGACGTCCTGATACTGATGATCATGGGCGGCAAGTACATGACCTCTGGCAAGGTCTACGAGTACATGGCCACCGGACTGCCGGTGATGTCGGCGCACGAGGTCGAGCACGACGCCACGACCGTGATGACCGGCCACCCGCTGTGGACCGGTGCCTGCGGATTCGACGAGGAGAAGCTCGCCGACGCCTACATCAGCGGCGCCCGGATCGCGATGGAGGCGACCGCCGAGCAGCGGGCGGCCGCCAAGGCACACGCGGAGCAGTACGCCAGGGCGGCGCAGCTGGGCCCGGCGGTCCGCAGGCTGCGGGAACTGGTCGAGTCCGGACAGGCGTCCTACTCGTCGGGCACCAACGAGCTGGAGGACCTCCCGGCATGACCCACGTACTCCTGATCGCGGGCACGGTTCCGCAGCCCGCGGTCCTCAAGGCTTCCCTGGAGAAGTTCCGGGCCGCGGGAGCCACCGTCCAGCTCGTCGGCCTCTTCGGCTCCGACGAACTGGACACGGCCGGGTTCGATCTGGCCGGCTTCCGGTCGCTTCCCGAGGGCGCGGCCGTGCACGGCCCGCGGTTCGAGAAGCGCGTCGCCACGCTCTCGGCGCCGCGCCGCGTCTGGGCGCACGTCGAGCGGGACCGCGTGGCGCGCCGGATCGCCCGCAGGGCCCATGTGCTGGTCGCCCTCGACGCTCCTGCCGTGTACGCGGCCTGGCGGCTCGCGCAGCGCAACCGCAGGGCCGACGCCTGCTTCGGTATCGCCCCTGCCCTCAAGGCGGTCACGGACCGGCGGAACCGCCCGCTGCACTACGCCCTCCAGGGCGCTGCACGCACCGTGCCCTCGCCCGTGGCCGCCGCCCGCTCCACCGCCCGAGCCGCCAGGCGCGGCGCGGGCACCGCGCTCCGGCGGGCCTCGTCGCCCGCCGTCATGAGGACAGCGGTCGGTGCGAAGGCCTGGCGGGTCGCCGTGAGCGCGCCCCGGGTGCCCGACCGGCTCCGAGTGAAGATGGCCCGTCGGATCAGTACCAGCATGGCCAAGGGCGGCCGCAGGGCCGGCGCGGGCCTGGTACTGGCCTCGGCGGCCCAGCGCACGACCAACCGGGCGCTCCAGGCCGAACTGCTGGCGGAGGCCGCACGCGCCGAGCTGGCCCGCGGGCACGACGACCCCAAGGGCAGGGAACAGGCGGTCACGGCTGCCCTCACGCTCGCCGACCAGCGGTACAAGAGCCGCGACGCCAAGGGCGCGGCGGCCCTCCTGTCCTCGGCGCTGACCCTCACCTTCCACCGGGCCCTGCACTTCGACGCCCTCTCGTCGCCGCTCGTCTCCGACCCCGCCGGCTATCTGGCGACGCTCCGGAGCAGTGCGGCGTTCCGGGCCGTGTCCGCGCCGCGCGGGCGGTCGGTCCCGGCAGCCACGCCGCCGGCGGACCGGCCGCTGCGGCTGCTCGTGACGACGTACGCGAACGCCAACTTCCTGGAGCCCATCCAGGCACGCTACGAGAACCACCCGGGCGTCGAGGTCCGCTTCCTCGATCTCAAGGAGGACCAGGTCCTCGGCCCGCTGGCCCGCGGCGGCCAGCGGATGATGGAGCACCTCCTCGGTGGTCAGCGCGATCTGAGCAAGAAGGCCGAGGAGGCGCTGCGTCCGCATCTGGAGTGGGCGGACACCGTGTTCATCGACTGGTGCACCAACGCGGCCGCCCTCTTCACGCTCGTCGATCCCGGCACGGCACGGATCATCGTTCGCCTGCACAGCTACGAGGCGTTCACCTTCTGGCCGCACCTGGTCGACTTCTCCCGCGTGGACGACCTGGTCTTCGTCGGGAACCACCTGCGCGATCTGGTCGCCGACACCATTCCGCGGCTGCACGAGACGGGCGCACCCGCGCTGCACGTCATCGCCAATGCCATGGACCTGGAGCGCTTCCAGCGGGACAAGGCCGCGGACGCCCGGTTCACCCTCGGTCTGGTGGGTGTCAGTGCGGTGGCCAAGGACCCCCGCTGGGCCCTGGAGACGCTGCGCGTCCTGCGCGACAAGGACGAGCGGTACCGACTGCTGATCATCGGCAACGGTCTCGACCGCAAGGCGAGCGCGGCGGCGCGCGCCTACGACGACCTGCTGCAGAAGGAGCTCGCCGAGCTCGAACTCGCCGGTGCGGTACGGCAGTTGGGCCGTACGGAAGACGTACCCGGCGCGCTCACCGAAGTGGGTGTGATCCTCAGCAGTTCGGTGCGCGAGAGCTTCCACTGCGGGCTGGTCGAAGGCGCGGTCAGCGGGGCGCTCCCCGTGGTCCGGGACTGGCCGTTCTTCGCGGACAAGGCGCACGGTGCCCGCACGCTCTTCCCCGCGGAGTGGGTGGTCTCCACACCGCAGCAGGCCGCCGAGCGGATCATCGAGGCCAACAGCTCGGAGGAGGGCTGGAAGTCGGCGGTGGACGGCGCGGCGAAGCACGCGCTCGCCACCTGGGACTGGCCCGTGGTGAGCCTGGAGTTCGACCGGCTGCTGTTCGGCAGCCGGGAGCAGGCGGCGTAGACGCCGGAGCAACGGACTGCGGCCCTGCCCCCCGACGGAGGCAGGGCCGCAGTCCGTTGTTTCGTGCTGCGTTTATGCGGTCCGCTCCGTCAGGACCTCGTCCCGCTCGTCGAAGAGGGCGCCGGTCTGCGGGCACTCCCACACACCGGGCTCGCCCTCGCGCTCGGCCAGGCGCACACCGGACCGGCCGACCCAGCCGATGCGGCGGGCCGGCACCCCGACGACCAGCGCGAAGTCCGGCACGTCCTTGGTCACCACGGCTCCGGCGGCGACCATGGCCCAGCGGCCGACACGGACCGGGGCCACGCAGACCGAGCGGGCACCCAGCGAGGCACCCTCGGCGACCTTCACACCGACGGCCTCCCAGTCGCCGCCGCGCTTCTGCTTGCCCTCGGGGTCGACGGAGCGGGGGTTGTGGTCGTTGGTGAGGACCACGGCGGGACCGACGAAGACACCGTCGCCGAGCTCAGCGGGCTCGTAGACGAGGGCGTAGTTCTGCAGCTTGACGTTGTCGCCGATCTGCACGCCGGTACCGACGTACGCGCCACGTCCGACCACGCAGCCCTCGCCCAGGCGGGCGTCCTCACGGATCTGTGCGAGCTCCCACACACTGCTTCCGGCCCCGATCTCGGCGCTCTCGGCGACCTGGGCGGTGGGCTGGACCCTGTAGTTCACTGTTCTGCCTTCCGGAGTGCGGCTTCGCCGGGTGAGCATACGTCCCGCTCCTGTGCAGCCCTGAAGGACGGCCGGTGAGCAGCGGTCAAGCCCGCACGGTGTACCGCCCCGGTTTGACCCCCTGGATGGCGGCCCGTAGTCTTGACCCTCGGCGTGTTTCCCTATGCGCCATACCTCTGAGCAACTCCCTCCCGGCCCGCCGGGAGAGGCCGCTCGTCCCTCCGGATCGTCGCAGGCTCTGTCCTGTGCGAGCGGCTGGCATCAGAGGTTCCGGTTCCGAGCGAGAGTGAGTTCCGCGTGTACGCCATCGTGCGCAGCGGTGGTCGCCAGCACAAGGTTGCTGTCGGCGACATCGTTGAGGTTGACAAGATTTCCACTGCCAAGGTTGGCGACACGGTCGAGCTCTCGACCCTGCTCGTTGTCGACGGCGAGTCCGTGACCAGCGACCCGTGGGTTCTGGCCGGGATCAAGGTCACGGCCGAGGTCGTGGACCACCACAAGGGCGCGAAGATCGACATCCTTCGCTACAAGAACAAGACCGGCTACCGCCGTCGCCAGGGTCACCGTCAGCAGTACACGGCGATCAAGGTCACCGGCATCCCCGCGGCTGCGAAGTAAGGGACTGAGGAGAGATGGCACACAAGAAGGGCGCATCGTCCACCCGGAACGGGCGCGACTCCAACGCTCAGCGGCTCGGCGTCAAGCGCTTCGGCGGCCAGGCCGTCAACGCCGGTGAGATCCTGGTCCGCCAGCGCGGCACCCACTTCCACCCGGGCTCGGGCGTCGGCCGTGGCAGCGACGACACGCTGTTCGCGCTGCAGCCCGGTGCGGTGGAGTTCGGTACGCACCGTGGCCGCAAGGTCGTGAACATCGTTCCGATCGCCGGCTGAACTCGGCGTTCGTAGAACGACACAGCACCTTCCGAGGGCGGATCCCAGCTTTCCCGGTGACCGGGGAAGCGGGTCCGCCCTCGGCTTGTTACTGAGTCAGACATTTCTGTATGTATCTGGAGGCACACCCATGACCACCTTCGTGGACCGCGTCGAACTGCATGTCGCCGCGGGTAACGGAGGCCACGGCTGCGCCTCCGTACACCGTGAGAAGTTCAAGCCGCTCGGGGGTCCCGACGGGGGCAACGGCGGCCGTGGCGGTGACGTGACCCTGGTCGTCGACCAGTCCGTCACCACGCTGCTGGACTACCACCACAGCCCGCACCGCAAGGCCACCAACGGCCAGCCCGGTGCCGGTGACAACCGTTCCGGCAAGGACGGCCAGGACCTGGTCCTGCCGGTTCCGGACGGCACGGTCGTCCTGGACGGGCAGGGCAACGTACTGGCCGACCTGGTCGGTCAGGGCACCACCTTCGTGGCGGGACAGGGCGGCCGCGGCGGCCTCGGCAACGCGGCGCTGGCCTCGGCCCGCCGCAAGGCCCCCGGCTTCGCGCTGCTCGGCGAGCCGGGCGAGGCCCGGGACGTCGTACTGGAACTCAAGACCGTCGCCGACGTCGCGCTGGTCGGCTACCCGAGCGCGGGCAAGTCCTCGCTGATCTCGGTGCTGTCCGCCGCCAAGCCGAAGATCGCCGACTACCCCTTCACCACCCTGGTGCCGAACCTGGGCGTGGTCACCGCCGGCTCGACCGTCTACACGATCGCCGACGTGCCCGGTCTGATCCCCGGCGCCAGCCAGGGCAAGGGGCTGGGCCTGGAGTTCCTGCGCCATGTCGAGCGCTGCTCGGTCCTCGTGCACGTACTGGACACGGCGACCCTGGAGTCCGACCGCGACCCGGTGACCGACCTCGATGTGATCGAGGACGAGCTGAAGCAGTACGGCGGGCTCGACGACCGGCCGCGGATCGTTGTACTCAACAAGATCGACATCCCGGACGGCCAGGACCTCGCCGACATGATCCGCCCGGATCTGGAGGAACGGGGCTATCAGGTCTTCGAGGTGTCCGCGGTCGCCCGGACCGGCCTGAAGGAACTCTCCTTCGCGCTGGCCGGCATCGTCGCCGCGGCGCGCGCTGCCAAGCCGAAGGAGGAGGCGACCCGCATCGTCATCCGCCCGAAGGCCGTGGACGACGCGGGCTTCACGGTTGGTCAGGAGGAGGACGGACTCTTCCGCGTGCGGGGCGAGAAGCCCGAGCGCTGGGTCCGCCAGACCGACTTCAACAACGACGAGGCCGTCGGGTACCTGGCCGACCGTCTCAACCGGCTCGGTGTCGAGGAGGCCCTGATGAAGGCCGGTGCCCGCGCGGGTGACGGCGTGGCCATCGGTGCCGAGGACAACGCGGTCGTCTTCGACTGGGAGCCGACGATGATGGCGGGCGCGGAGATGCTCGGCCGTCGTGGCGAGGACCACCGCCTGGAGGCCCCGCGGCCCGCGGCGCAGCGCCGCCGGGACCGGGAGGCGGAGCGCGACGACGCGCAGCGCGAGTTCGACGAGTTCGACCCCTTCTAGGCCCGGACAGGACCGGACCAGGTCCGGGGAGCGGGGGCGAGGGCGGGGGTGTGGGCATGGCACGCGCCGGGTGCGGAGCTGGTGAAGATCCGCCGCCCGGCGCGTGTGGGATCGGTCACCGTGGAGCCCGCCCCGCACCTCTCCAATCCCCCTGGCCAAAGGGTGAACTGAGGGTTTCGACGGAGTGTGGGGCGGTTGGCGCCCGCCTTGCGATGCGCTCACGGAGAGTGCGACGATCCCCTCGTCCCCCCGTCAACTCAACGTAGAGGTCGTCTGTGTCTGTGCCGCACGAAGCCCAGCCCCGCACCACGGCGGTCGTGCTCGCCGGTGGTACCGGTCAGCGCGTGGGTCTGTCGATACCGAAGCAGCTGCTCAAGATCGCCGGGAAGGCCGTCATCGAGCACACGCTGGCGAGCTTCGAGCAGGCCGAGTCGATCGACGACGTGATCGTGCTGATGGCACCGGGTTTTGTGCCCGACGTGGAGAGGATCGTCGCGCGGGCCGGCCTGACCAAGGTCACCCGCGTCATCGAGGGCGGCTCGACGCGGAACGAGACCACCGAGCGCGCCATCGCCGCGCTCGGCGAGGGGCTGGCGGAGGGCGAGGACCGCAATGTCCTCTTCCATGACGCTGTGCGTCCGCTTCTGTCACAGCGAGTGATCCAGGGCTGTGTCGACGCCCTTGAGCGCTACCAGGCCGTCGATGTCGCCATCCCGTCCGCCGACACGATCATCGTGACCCGCACCCATGGCGAGGACGGCGAGTTCATCACCGACGTCCCGGACCGCTCCCGGCTGCGCCGCGGCCAGACCCCGCAGGCCTTCAAGCTGTCCACGATCCGCCGGGCGTACGAAGTGGCGGCCGGCGACCCCAACTTCCAGGCGACGGACGACTGTTCGGTGGTGCTGAAGTACCTGCCGGACGTGCCGATCCATGTCGTGGCCGGCGACGAGTACAACATGAAGGTGACCCAGCCGGTCGACGTCTTCATCGCGGACAAACTGTTCCAGCTGGCCTCCAGCGCCGCCCCGCGCCAGGCCGACGAGGCCGCCTACCGGGAGGTGCTGACGGGCCGCACGGTGGTCGTGTTCGGCGGCTCGTACGGCATAGGCGCGGACATCGCCGAGCTGGCGGAGCAGTACGGCGCCACGGTCTTCGCCCTGGGCCGCTCCACCACCGGCACCCACGTCGAGAATCCGGAGCACGTGGACGAGGCGCTGTCGAAGGCTTATGCCGAGACCGGGCGAATCGATTACGTCATCAATACAGCGGGTGTGCTACGCATCGGAAAACTGGCGGAGACCGACAACGCGACCATTGAGGAAGCGCTGAGGGTCAATTATCTGGCCCCCGTCCAGATTGCCCGTGCATCCTACAAATACCTGGCCGAGACCAAGGGGCAGTTGCTGCTCTACACGTCCAGCAGTTATACGCGCGGCCGCGCCGAGTACAGCCTCTACTCCTCGACCAAGGCAGCCATGGTGAATCTCACCCAGGCGCTGTCGGACGAGTGGGCGGCGGACGGGATCCGGGTCAACTGCGTGAACCCGGAGCGCACCGCAACTCCCATGCGTACCAAGGCATTCGGCGCCGAGCCCGCCGGCTCCCTGCTCTCCTCGGAGGCGGTGGCGCGGACCTCGCTCGACGTGCTGCTCTCCGATCTGACGGGCCATGTCGTCGACGTACGGCAGCAGGACCCGACCCGGGACGCTTCCGAGGCCGACGGTTTTGAACAGGCGCTCGCGTCGGTTCTTGACCGGCAAGAAGATGTGTAATAACTTTCGATAATCTTATTTACGGGGCCTCTTGGGTTGTCATTCAACCTTGGAGGCCCCACTGCGTGAACTTGCCTTCACGATTTCCGCACGCACACCAAAACCGGCACCCCTCAGGAGCAGGTTCTTGATTTCGACCGCCATCCGTCTGGCCCGCGTGGGCAGCGCCTCCGAGCTGGTCGCCGCGGCCCTCCTCGGGCTGGGCTTCCCCTGCCTCATGCTTGCCGCGCTGCTTCCCAGCCTCTGGTTCTTCGCGGCAGCCGCCGTGGTGACGTACGTCGCGGACCAGTACCTGCACCGCCACGGCAGTTACCTGCTCAACCGGCTGGCCAAGGTGCGCGCCGGTCTGCCGATGCGCTTCCTGGTGCGCCAGCTCCTGCTGATCCTTCTGCTGGCCCGTATGGACATGGCGCAGGACCAGCTCTTCTACGCCACGGTCGCCTGCTTCCTGCTTCTCTTCGGCATCCAGGCACCGCACGGCGCACTGGCCACCCTGATCCGGCTGCGCCGCACCATGCCGATCTCGACGCGCAATGTGGACCTGACGCCGCTGCGGATCCCCGACTCCCCGCCACGCGCGCTGCTGAACCGCTCCGCCGAGAAGATGCTGCACCTCGACGTGCCGGCGATCGCCGGCGTCCTGGCCGCCGTCGTGGCCGGCCAGGACGCCATCGGGTACGCGGGGATGGCCGTCACCGTGAGCCTCGCCGTGCTCTACACGTTCGCGCTCGTCCCGTACCTGCGCCGGAGCCGGATCGTCCCCAAGGCGCCGGTCGTCCTCAAGGCCCTGCGCACCTGGCTGGGCGAGTACCAGCCGACGACGCTGCTCTACTTCTCCGGCTCCAAGGAGTCGGCGTACCAGGTCAACATGTGGCTCGACACCATGGGACAGGTCGAGGGCCGGCCACTGATCATCCTGCGCGAGCAGAACCTGATGCCGAAGCTCCACCCCACCGCGGTCCCGGTGGTCTGTGTACCGGGCGGCGTGAACATGATGCAGATGGACCTGTCGTCGGTGCGGGTGGCGCTCTACCCGGCGAATGTCGGCAAGAACATACATCTGCTGCGCATGGCGACCATGAAGCACGTCTTCATCGGGCACGGCGACAGCGACAAGATCGCGAGCATCAACCCGTTCAGCAAGGCATACGACGAGGTGTGGACCGCCGGGAGGGCCGGCCGCGACCGGTACGCGCTCGCCGACATCGGGGTCCGCGACGAGGACATCGTCGAGGTCGGCCGCCCTCAGCTGGCCCCCATCGAGACGTGGACCGGCACGCCGCGGAACCCCGTCCCGACCGTGTTGTACGCCCCCACCTGGGAGGGCTGGGACGACAATCCGGGCAACACCTCCCTGATCCTGGCGGGCGAGAACATCGTGCGGCGGCTGCTGAACGCCGAGACGCCGGTCCGGGTGCTGTACAAGCCGCACCCGTTCACCGGCACCCGCAGCGCCCGGGCCAAGGCCGCTCACCTGCGGATCAAGTCCATGGTGGAGAAGGCCGCGCTCGAGCGTGCCGTCGACCCGCGCTGGCAGTCGCAGGCGGCGGAACTCAGCGCGGACCAGGCGGCCGCCCGGGCCGAACTGGCCCGCATCGAGGCGGAACTGGCCGACATGGGCAGCCTGGCCAGGCCCGGCAGCGACGACGCCGAGGTGTCCCGCGACGCCCTGGCGGACCCGGTGCGCGAGGCCGAGGCGGCCGCGCTGCGGGACGCGTGGAACGCCGCGTACTGGCGTACGTTCGGCTGGTGGGAGCACCGGGTCATCACCGGCAACGAACCGCGTCTGTACGACTGTTTCAACGAGGCGGACGGCATGGTCTCCGACATCTCCAGCGTGGTGTCGGACTTCATAGCGAGCGGCAAGCCGTACGCGGTGACGGACTCCGCGGGGCTGGGCGCCGAGGAGTTCAAGCGGCAGAACACGGCGGTACGCGCGGCGGTCATCCTGTCCAACGGCGCCGACGAGCTCGACGAACTGCTGGCCGCGGTCTTCGACGCCGGGGCCGACACGACGGCCGAGGCCCGGCGGGAGCTGAAGGAGTACCTGCTCGGGCCGGACGAGCCGACCTCCACCGAGCGGTTCAACGCGGCGGTACGGCAGCTGGCCGAGCGCTCCGAGGCCCGCAACCGGCGGCTGGAGCTGCGCCAGGCCGACCCGGACGCGGCGGTGGCGAAGGAGCTCGCTCCCGACGTCCCGGCCGCCGGCTGACGCGGCCGGGGGGCCCTGACGCGGCCGGGCACCCCGACGGGCAGCGGCCCGGGCGCCGGCTCAGGACCGTACCGAGGGGGAAGGGGCCGGGGTGGCGGCCGGGGCAGGGGCCGGAGCGGGCTGGTCCGTCTGCTGGGCCGGGATCACGGCCACCGCCTCGCCCCGCTGGGCCATCCGGGCGCGGTGAGTCGCCGCGCTCGCGCTGAGCGCGAGGGCCGCCCGGCGGAACCGGACCGCCGACGAGGGCTGCGCCGGCCCCAGCAGATGCTCCTTCAACTCGGCGCGGGCGGACCGCAGTCCGTCCAGGCCCGGATCGCGTACGGACGCCAGCAGCGCGCCGGTACCCGCCGCGTCGGGCGTCAGGATCCTCGCGGCCCGCACGGTCGGGAACGTCGCCCGGAACTCCTCCTCGGGCAGGCCGCTCGTGTTGACCACGGCGTACGGCTTCTCGCTCGCCAGGTAGTCGGAGACGACGCTCGACACATCGCTGACCAGCAGATCGGCCTCGTTGAAACAGGAGTACAGGCTCGGCCGCGGCCCGTCGACCACCTGGTGCTCCCCGGCCGGCAGGGCGGCCCAGAAGGCGGACTCCCAGGACTCGGTGGCCCGTTCGACAGCCAGCGCGTTGTCCGCGACCGGGACGCCCTGGAGCCGCATCCGCTCCGCCGCGTCCGCGTCGTCGTGGAACGAGGCGTCGCTGAGCGCGTCGAGGACCGAGGCGAGCCGCGCGAGTTCGGCGGCGGCCGTCTTCGACGGCGTACGCGGCCCCGGGCGCCGCGCGTTGGCCTCGCGGACGAGTTCGCGGATGCGCGCGTCGGCGGCGCCCGCGCGCTTGTCCACCGAGCCGGTCATCGGGTGCGGCTTGTACAGCAGCCGCACGCCCGGGTCCGCGAGCAGCGCGCGGACCAGGTTCTCACCCGCGAGGATCACCGACGTGTTGCCCGGGTCGTCCGTCCAGCCCTCCCAGGTGGGGGCGTACAGCACGGTGATCCGGCCGTCGGCGGGCGGACCGGCGGACGGGCTGATCGGCGCCAGCTGCGGGCGGCCGATCTCGACCACGTCCCGGTCGTCGATGCCGACGTCCGCCTGCGCGTACCGCTCACGCGCCGCCGGTCCGGCCACCCACACCTCGTCGTACGCCTTCGCGTACGGGTTGCAGCTGGAGAGCTTGTCGCTCTCCCCGTGGTTGACGAAGGCGTGCTTGATCGTGGGGATGCGCAGCACCTGTGAGGTCTTGCCCGAGTTCGCCGGATGGATCAGCACCTTCAGGGTGGACTGCTCCAGCCGCATCAGATGCGCCACCCTGGGGATGCACACGATCGGGATGTCGGTCGCGGCGATCTTCTGCACCATGAAGCGCTCGCGCAGCACGATGACCGGGCGGCCGCCCAGCCCGGCCAGCGGAGAGAGCCACATGTTGGCCTGGTACGCGGACGTCGGGCCGCCCGAGAAGTACATGCCGACCGTCGGCCGGTAGTCCGCCAGCCACCGGTCGAACCAGGCCAGCACCTCCGCCTCGCCCGCCGCCCGGCGGCCCGGCAGCAGATGCGCCAGCAGCTCGGCCAGCGCCGTCAGCGCCAGCCCGAGCGAGACGGCGATCCCGGCGGCCCCGAACTGCGGCACCCCCGCCGTGGCGGCCAGCAGCAGCCCCGCCGTGGACGGCAGGCAGAACCACAGCATCCGCGGCCCGGGCCGGCGCAGCAGCAGTGCCGGGGGAGCGGGCATCAGCCGCAGCGCGGAGGCGTCGATGTTGCGGGTGACGACGGGGAGGGTACGGCTGCGCCGGACCAGCGCCGCGATCCCCAGGCAGGCGAAGTGCAGGACGTAGCACGCCAGCAGCCCGAACACCAGCGGCAGCGACGCCGCGCCCCGGTGCTGCTCCCCGGTGCTCAGCAGACCCAGTACCAGAAGGAAGTCCCGCAACACCTGACGGACCGTGACATCGGCGCGGATCCGGGCGAACAGGTTGACCAGCTCGCGCTGCCAGCGGTGCAGGGCGAGTTCGGCGGCCAGGCCGGTCAGCGTCGAGGCGATCAGCAGGGGAGCGTCGGGGGTGAGGGCTCCCACGACCTGCAGGGCGAAGGATGCCGCAAGGACGGCAGGGGCAAGGAGTTGTACGGGGTTCAAGGCCGGGGCTCCAAGCAGCCGGTTACGCGGAGGGGACTCGCTGGTAAACGTGAGGTACCCGGCACCGGAAATGGCCGCCTCGCGGGATTCACGCGAAAGGGACCGCGTACGCAGTTCCGTACGGGGTTCCGTACGGGGCGGGTGTCCGGGTCCGGGGCGACTCCGCATCACGGTCGGCCGCCCGCTGCCCGCGGCCGTCCACGGGGCGGAATGCGCAGGCGGCGCGCCCGGCGGCTCGCGTAGATTGCCGGAAGAGGCCCCGCCACGCGAGCGGGGGACACCCGCGGGGACAGCGGGACAGCCGGGCGAACAATTGGGGACGTACGTGTCAGCGGCAAGGCAGGGCGTGACGAACGCCCGCAGGATCGTGGTCAAGGTCGGTTCCTCCTCCCTCACCACGGCCTCCGGCGGACTCGACGCCGACCGGGTGGACGCGCTCGTCGACGTACTGGCCAAGGCGCGCAGCGGCGGCGAGAAGGAGATCGTGCTCGTCTCCAGCGGTGCCATCGCCGCCGGCCTCGCCCCGCTGGGCCTGCGCCGCCGGCCCAAGGATCTGGCCCGCCAGCAGGCCGCGGCCAGCGTCGGCCAGGGACTGCTGGTGGCCCGCTACACGGCCTCCTTCGCGCGGTACGGCGTACGCGTCGGCCAGGTGCTGCTGACCACCGACGACACCAGCCGCCGCGCCCACTACCGCAACGCCTACCGCACCCTCGACCAGCTGCTGGCCATGGGCGCCCTGCCGGTCGTCAACGAGAACGACACCGTCGCCACTGACGAGATCCGCTTCGGCGACAACGACCGTCTCGCGGCCCTCGTCGCCCATCTGGTCCGGGCCGACCTGCTGGTGCTGCTCTCGGACGTCGACGGACTGTACGACGGCGACCCCAGCATCCCCGGCACATCGAGGATCGCGGAGGTGCGCGGTCCGGAGGACATCGAGCACGTCACGATCGGCAGCGCCGGGAAGGCCGGCGTCGGTACCGGCGGCATGGTCACCAAGGTCGAGGCCGCCCGGATCGCCGCCGCGGCGGGCATCCCGGTCGTACTGACCTCCGCGATCCAGGCCGCGGACGCACTCGCGGGCCGCACCACCGGCACGTACTTCCACAGCACCGGACGCCGCTCCGCGGACCGGCTGCTGTGGCTCGCGCACGCCTCCACCCCGCAGGGGCATCTCACGCTGGACGACGGGGCGGTACGCGCGGTCGTGGAGCGGCGGACCTCGCTGCTGCCCGCCGGGATCGCGGGTGTGGAGGGCGAGTTCGTGGCGGGCGACCCGGTCGAACTGCGTGACACCGCCGGGCGGGCCGTCGCCCGGGGACTGGTCAACTTCGACGCCAAGGAGATCCCGCAGCTGATCGGCCGCTCGACGCGGGAGCTGGCGCGCGAACTCGGTCCTGCGTACGAGCGCGAGGTCGTGCACCGCGATGATCTGGTACTTCTTCAACCCTGACACCCCTGGAGTCCCTGAAACGGCCGAAAGTCCCGCCCTCGGACGTGGAGCTTCGGCAAAACCGCCACGCGCCGGGCCGCGGGCTGGTCAACTTTGTTGCGAGGGAGTAGCAGGCGCAGTACAGCGATGAGCGTTCACGTTCAACAGGAGGCCGCCGGTGAGACGAGCGCGCCCAGGGGTCACACCCCGGGACGGGGCCACCTCCCACGCCTTCAGGGCGGTGGGGGAGGCCGAGCGTGCACTGACCAGTGTCGGGCCCGGCGGCCGTATCGGCGCCGGCCGGCAGACGGCGGATTCCCGTGGGGAGGAGCTCCACGCGTCCAGACTGTGGCACATCACGCTCAGCGTCTCGGGTGCCGAGACGCCGCTGAAGGAGGTCAGGCGCGGGCTGGAACAGCTCGCTCACGACCATCCCTTTCTGCTCACCAGCAGGTACGCCAACGACCACGCGGAGATCCGCTACTGGGAGGAGGCGCGCGACCTGCACGACGCCGCGGCGGTGGCGCTGCGGCTGTGGGGCGAGCACCGGTCCACCGCGAAGCTGCCGCCGTGGGAGATCGT
This sequence comes from Streptomyces mabaensis, assembly GCF_053763515.1. Lineage (NCBI taxonomy): Bacteria > Bacillati > Actinomycetota > Actinomycetes > Kitasatosporales > Streptomycetaceae > Streptomyces > Streptomyces mabaensis. The sequence continues at coordinate 64,742 of NZ_JBSOPZ010000026.1, read as the reverse complement.
GGGCCTGGAGGTCATCGACCGGGAGACCTACCACCAGCGCATCGCCGAGGGCTACGGCCCGCCGCCGGCCGCGCCGGTGGGGGTCCACCCGTTCTGACCGGGCGATCCGGCTCCGGCCGGCGCATGCTCCGTCGCGCGGTCCTGCCGTCTCGGGCGCTGTCTCGGGCGCCGTCTCGGGAAGTGGAACGCGTGAAGGAGCCGGGTTTCCGGCGGACTACCCTGCGAGCATGACCTCGCTCACTCCTGCCGACGATCAGTCCCCGGTCATCCAGGCCGCTCACCGGGCCCGCGCCGCGTCCGCCGAGATCGCGCCACTGCCGCGGTCCGCCAAGGACGCCGCGCTGCTGGCGATCGCCGACGCGCTCGAGGCGCGGACGGACGAGGTCGTCGTGGCCAACGCCGAGGACGTGGCACGCGCCCGCGCCGCCGGGACCAGCGAGACGGTCGTCGACCGGCTGACGCTGACCCCGGAGCGGATCCGGGCGATCGCCGCCGACGTCCGGGACGTGGTGGCGCTGCCCGACCCGGTCGGCGAGGTCGTGCGCGGATCGACCCTGCCCAACGGCATCGACCTGCGCCAGGTGCGGGTCCCGCTGGGCGTGGTCGGGATCATCTACGAGGCGCGGCCCAACGTCACCGTCGACGCCGCCGCCCTCTGTCTGAAGTCGGGCAACGCGGTGCTGCTGCGCGGCTCGTCCTCCGCGTACGCCTCGAACACCGCCCTCATGAAGGTGCTCCGCGACGCGATCGCCGGGGCCGGGCTGCCGGCCGACGCCGTCCAGCTGGTCCCGGGCGAGAGCCGCGACTCGGTCCGTGAGCTGATGCGGGCCCGCGGACTCGTCGACGTACTGATCCCGCGCGGCGGCGCCTCGCTGATCCGTACCGTGGTGGAGGAGTCCACCGTCCCGGTGATCGAGACCGGCACCGGGAACTGCCATGTCTACGTGGACGCGCAGGCCGACCTCGACATGGCCGTGGACATCCTGGTCAACTCCAAGGCGCAGCGGCCCAGCGTCTGCAACGCCGCCGAGACGCTGCTCGTCCACCAGGACGTGGCCGGGACCTTCCTGCCGCGCGCCCTGGACGCGCTCGCCGAGGCCGGTGTGACCGTGCACGGCGACGACCGGGTGCTGGCATACGGCGAGGGCTCCAAGGCCACCGTCGTACCGGCCACCGCGGAGGACTGGGAGACCGAGTACCTCTCGTACGACATCGCGGCCGCCGTGGTCGACTCGCTGGACGCGGCGGTCGGGCACATCCGCCGGTGGACGTCGGGGCACACCGAGGCGATCGTCACGACCTCGCAGGCCGCGGCCCGCCGGTTCACCCAGTTGGTCGACTCCACCACCGTCGCGGTGAACGCGTCCACGCGTTTCACGGACGGCGGCCAGTTCGGTTTCGGCGCCGAGATCGGCATCTCGACGCAGAAGCTGCACGCACGCGGTCCCATGGGCCTGCCCGAGCTGACCTCGACGAAGTACATCGTCACCGGCGACGGTCACGTACGGTGACGGCCCGCCGCGTCGGGTAAGCACCGGATTCCCGCTCTCCCTGCCCAAAGCGACCCCCCAGGTCTACTCTGGATCCGTGCCGGACGACGTGGGGGGCAAGCCGTTTCAGGACGGCTGGGAGCCTGACGACGACCGCGGGGGCGCGGACGAGGACTTCGCCTCCGTGGTGTTCGACGAGGACTTCGTACGGAATGCCGAGGTCCACGAACCGACCGCCGTCGAGCGGCTCCTGGCCGCCGCGCAGGCCCGTGCCGAGGCCGAGGCGGCGCGGGCCAGGGCCCGCGGTCTCGCCGCCGACGAGGACCTCTACGACGACGGCTACGGGCCGGACGTCACCGGTGAGTACGGCTACGGCCGGTACCCCGACGACGAGCACTGCCCGGCCGACCCGGACGACGACGCCTACGGTCCGTACGGCGGCTCCCTGCGCCCGTACCGCGGCTCGGCCCGCTGGCACCGGCCGGTCGCCTGGCTGCTCGCCCTGCTGATGGGCATCGGAATGGTGGCGCTGGCCTTCACGGCCGTCTACCGGGGGGCCGCCGCCAACCGGCAGGACCAGATCCCGCCGCCCGCGACGACCGGTATCGACCAGCCCGCTCCGGCCGACCCGTCGGCCTCGCCGGAGTTCTCCGCACCGGCGGTCCCGGCGGAGCCGCGCAGGCCCTGACAGGGCCCTGTCCGTGCGCGTCGGAACTCGTCACAAGTTGTCGTGTACGCACGCGTTTACGCAGGCCCCGCCCGACCTACCCTGAAGGTATGGCAGGGCCTGGAGACCCGCCCGAGGGGACACCCGAAGGCGTCCCGGCGGGTGGTGAGGACGAGTACCGATCCGTTGTCTTCGACGAGTCGTTCGTACGTGCTGCCCGGCTCCAGGAGTACTCCGCGCAGGAACGCATCACCGACCACTCCCCGGCTGTCCGCAGCCGCCCGGCCTGGACGGGTCGGCGCGGTCCCGGCCAGGCGCTGGCTCTCGTCCTCGTGATCGCGCTGGCCTTCGGCGCGGCGATCTACATGGGCCTGCGGCATCCCTACGCGCCGCTGCCCGCCGGCCGGCCCGAACCGCTCGGCATGACGGTGATCCCCCTGGAGCCGGAGGGGCCCGTGCCGGGTGGCACGCCGGCAGATCTCTTCGAGCGCAGTCCGGCGGCGCATTTCCGGGTCGGAGCCGCGGGCATCACTCTGCCGGCCGTACGGCGCACCTCGCATTTCTCGGAGAGCCAGGTGGTGACCGCGCTGTCGACCGCGAAGGACTACCTCGTCGAGTCCTCGCTCGACCCGGATGTGCTCAGCGGCAGCACGGACCGGCCGGTGCGGGTGCTGCTGGACCCGGACCAGGTGGCGCAGTTCGACCGCAGCCTCGAAACCCCGGCCGACGACGGACGGCACGCGGCGACCGGCTGGCTGGTCCGCTTCGATCCGGCGAAGGTCGTGCCGGCCGATCCGGAGGTGCGGGTGCGGGGCACCATGCGCTACTCGGAGGCCGGCCCCGACACGATCGAAGTGGTCACCGACCACACCTTCGTCTACGCCGTGCGGGAGGCCGCGGCCGCACCGGGGCGGGCCGACGGCGCGTCCCTGTTCACCGTCCGGCGCGAGCTGCACCTGCGCTTCGACCGGGACGACCTGCGGACGCACCGGGCCGAGCTGCACCGGTCGTACGTACAGGCCGGGCCGCAGGCCTGCGCGGCCGACCCGGCCGGTCGCTTCCAGCCGCTGCTGGCGGGCCAGAAGGCGACGCCCGAGGGCCCGCCCGGCACGGACCCCTACGCGACCACCCGCGCCACGGCGTCTCTGTGCGGAGCCCTGGCAGCAACAGCACAACCCGCCAACCAACGCTGACCCCGCCCCGGGCGCCGGCGTCGGCCCGCCGCGGCGCCGGGTTTGCCTCGGCGCCCAGGCCGGCCTGCTGTCGGCGCCCCAGCGCCGAACCCGGCCCCGGCCTGCTGTCGACCCGCCCCGGTGTCGGCGCGCCCCAGCGCTGCCCGCCCCTGCTCCGGTGTCGGCTCCACCGCGTCCGCCCGGCTCCACCGCGTCGGCCCGGCCCCACCGCGTCCGCCCGGACTCCGTCCGGCTCCCGCCCCCTGGCCCCGGCCTGCCTCCGGCCGCCCCCTGGCCCCGGCCTGCCTTCGGCCGCCCCCTGGCCCCGGCCTGCCTCCGGCCGCCCCCGGCCCCGGCCAGCCTCCGGCCGCCCCCGGCCCCCCTAGCGCTCGCTCCGGCCGGGGCCCTCCGCCGCTCCCGGGCCCTCCGCCGTTCCCGGGCCGTCCGCCGTTCCCGGGCCGTCGGGGCCGGCGCTGCCGGGGGTGCCGTTGCGGCCGGCGGTGCCGGTGAAACGGTCACGCAGCTTGCCGCCCAGGTCGCCCGCGCCGCCGGCGATGTCGCCCACCAGCTTCATCAGCGGGTCCTTGCTGGTGCGTACCGTGTCCGCGTAGTGCGCGGCGGACTGGCGGAAGGAGTCGGAGACGGACGTCTCCCCGTCCTCCTCCCGGCGCGGGTAGTGGCCGTCCATGATCCGCTGGTAGTCGCGGCTCTCCGCCCACCTCTTCAGCTCGGCCGCCCGCACGGTGGTGAACGGGTGCGTCCGCGGCAGCACGTTGAGGATCTTCAGTACCGAGTCGCGCAGGTCGCCCCCCGCCTCGTACTCCTCCGCCTGCGCCAGGAACGCGTCCACGTTCATCTCGTGCAGATGGTTGCCGCCGGCCATCTTCATCAGGCCGCGCATCGACGCCTGGAGGTCCTGGCCGACCAGCAGTCCCGCCCGGTCGGCCGAAAGCTCCGACTTGCGGAACCATTCACGCAGCGCGGTGACGATCGCCATGATCGCGACATTGCCCAGCGGGATCCACGCGACCTTGAGCGCGAGGCTGGTGAGAAACAGCAGAATCGTGCGGTAGACGGAGTGCCCGGACAGCGCGTGGCCCACCTCGTGGCCCACGACCGCGCGCATCTCCTCCTCGTCGAGCAGTTCCACCAGGCCCGTCGTGACCACGATGATCGGCTCGTCGAGCCCGATGCACATGGCGTTCGGCTGCGGGTTCTGCGTGACGTACATCGGGGGGACCTTCTCCAGGTCCAGGATGTAACACGCGTCCCGCAGCATGGTGTTGAGGTGGCTGAACTGCGCGTCGCCCACCCGGACCGAGTCGGAGAGGTAGAGCAGTCGCAGGCTCCGCTCCGGCAGCAGTCCGCTCAGTGCCTTGAAGACCGTGTCGAACCCGGTGAGCCTGCGCAGCGCCACCAGGGCCGAACGGTCCGCGGGGTGTTCGTACGCCCGTGAGGAGATGCCGGGGAACCGCTGGCGATTGCGGCTCGGAACCTTGTCGTGACTGCTGTCTGTCATGGGATGTCCCCCTGTCTGCGGCCTGGATACCCCCCACAACGACTGAGTCGGCGTGAGCGTGCCCGAGCGGCCCGCATACGATGTGCGCGAAGACTCCGCTCCGACTCCCGACTCCCGATAGGTCCTGCCGAAGATGAGCCTCACGAGCACCGTTCACAGCCTGGTCACCCTCGCCTCCGAGGGCGGCGAGCACAGCGGCAACCACGCCAGCCTCAACCCGTACCTCACGGGCGGCGCCGCGCTCTTCGTGCTGCTGCTCCTGCTGTGGATCACCACCCGCTTCAACCGCGACCGCTGAGGCAGGGCCGCTCCACCGGGCCAGTAGGCTCTGCACGCATGGGAGAGCAGGAAGTGCCTACCGGTCCGGTTCCGGTCAAGCGCCGACTCGGTGTGATGGGCGGGACATTCGACCCGATCCACCACGGACACCTGGTGGCCGCCAGCGAGGTGGCCGCGCTGTTCCACCTGGACGAGGTGGTGTTCGTACCGACCGGCCAGCCGTGGCAGAAGACCCACAAGGCGGTCTCGCCGGCCGAGGACCGCTACCTCATGACGGTCATCGCCACGGCCTCCAATCCGCAGTTCTCGGTGAGCCGCATCGACATCGACCGTGCCGGGCCCACCTACACGATCGATACGCTCAGGGACTTGCGCTCCCTCAACAGCGACGCCGATCTTTTCTTCATCACCGGTGCCGACGCGCTGTCCCAGATCCTTACCTGGCGCAACGCCGAGGAGCTGTTCTCGCTCGCCCACTTCATCGGCGTGACCCGCCCCGGGCATCTGCTGACCGACGACGGGCTGCCGGAGGGCGGCGTCTCCCTGGTGGAGGTGCCGGCGCTGGCCATCTCGTCGACGGACTGCCGGGCGAGGGTCGCGCAGGGCGATCCGGTCTGGTATCTGGTGCCGGACGGCGTGGTGCGCTACATCGACAAGCGCGAGCTGTACCGGGGCGAGTGAGACCGGGCCGGTTCGGGCCGTACGGGGAGCACGAGAAAGCACGGAGAGGGGCACCGGTGAACAACCCACAGGACCCGTACGCGCCGCAGGACCCGTACGCCCAGCAGCCGCAGTTCGTCGGGTACGACGAGTACGGACAGCCGGTGTACCAGCAGTACGATCCGTACGCCCAGCAGAACCAGCAGAACCAGCAGAACCAGCAACAACAGCAGGGGTACGGCTACGACCCGTACGCGCAGCAGGCCCAGCAGCAGCAGCCGCAGCAGCCCCAGCAGGGCGGCTACGACCCGTACGCCGGGCAGCAGTACGCCCCCCAGCAGGACTACGGGTACGACTACTCCACCGGGCAGCAGCAGGCCGTCGACACCGCCCAGCAGTGGATCCCGCAGCAGGCCCCCGCGCCCGAGCAGGTCCGGCAGCCGCAGCCGCAGCCGCAATCGCCGCCGCAGCCGCGGCCCGAGCCGGCACCCGCCCCCTCCGTGCCCGAGCCGCGCCGCTCCCCGCAGGACGAGGAGTACCGGACCGAGCAGTTCTCGTTCATCGAGGAGCCGGACGAGGACTCCGAAGACGTCATCGACTGGCTGAAGTTCACCGAGAGCCGCACCGAGCGGCGCGAAGAGGCCAAGCGCCGCGGCCGCAACCGGGTCGTCGCGCTGGCCGTCGTCCTCGCGCTGGTGGTGGCGGGCGGTGTCGGCTACCTCTGGTACGCGGGCCTGCTCCCCGGCCTCGGCGGGTCCGAGGACAAGAAGCAGACCACCGCGACGGGGCCGCAGAAGCGGGACGTGATCGTGGTGCACCTGCACAACACCAAGAAGGGCGGCACCTCCACGGCGCTGCTCGTCGACAACGTCACCACCAAGCAGGGCACCACCGTCCTGCTCCCCAACTCGCTCGCCGTCTCCTCCGACGACGGCACGGCCACCACCCTCGGCAAGTCGGTCGACGACGACGGCCTCGCCGGTACGCGGGAATCGCTGGACACCGTGCTCGGTACCAGCATCGGCGGCACCTGGCGGCTGGACACCCCGTACCTGGAGAACCTCGTCGAGCAGGTCGGCAACATCGACATCGACACGGACGCCGCGGTGCCCGCCGACAAGAAGGCCGGCACACCGGAGGTCAAGAAGGGCGAGGCCCAGACGCTGAGCGGCCCGATGGCGGTCGCGTACGCCACGTACCGCGCACCGGGCGAGGCGGAGGCGGAGCAGCTGCAGCGCTTCGGGCAGGTGATGTACGGCGTCCTGCGGAAGATCCCGGACGACCCGGCCGCCGCGACGATCACGGTGGAGACGCTGGCGCAGATCCTGGACCCCTCGCTGACCGAGAAGGACCTGGGCGTCTCGCTGGCGAAGCTCGCCGAGCACGCCAAGATCGGCGACTACAAGACCGCCGTCCTGCCGGTCAAGGACGACGGCACGCTGAGCGAGGAGGCGACGGCCGGGGTGGTCAAGGACGTCCTCGGCGGCACGGTCAAGAGCCCCGAGCCCGGCTCCGCCGTACGCGTCGGCCTCAAGGACGCCACCGGCAGCGACTCAGCGGCCGGTGACGCCCGCGTCGTGCTGGTCAATGGCGGCTACACCTTCGTGGACGGCGGCAAGGCCTCGTCGCAGGCGTCGTCGCAGGTCACCTACCGTGACGCGGCGCAGAAGGCGAAGGCCGTGGAGGTGGCCAAGACGCTGGGGCTGCCGCTGGACTCGGTCAAGAAGGCCGAGGGCACCACGAACGCGGACGTCACGGTCGTGCTGGGCCGGGACTATCCGGCCAGGTGATCGGGGCGGGTGATCCGGGCGGCGTGATCAGGGTCCGTTCATGCCTGCGGGAGGTGTCGGCGGTACATGAGACCCTTGAGGTGATCTGACCGCCGACCCGAAAGCATGGCTTGTGACCGCCACGGACCGCTCCATCGAGCTCATCACCGCCGCCGCCCAGGCGGCGGCCGACCGGCTCGCGCACGACATCATCGCGTACGACGTCAGCGATGTGCTGTCGATCACCGATGCATTCCTGCTCGCCTCGGCCCCCAACGACCGCCAGGTCAAGTCGATCGTCGACGAGATCGAGGAGCGGCTCCAGAAGGAGCTCGGCGCCAAGCCGGTGCGCCGCGAGGGCGACCGCGACGCCCGCTGGATCCTGCTCGACTACGTGGACATCGTCGTGCACGTCCAGCACAGCGAGGAGCGTGTCTTCTACGCCCTCGAGCGCCTGTGGAAGGACTGCCCCGAGCTGGCGCTCCCCGAGGACGCCCTCAAGACCCGCGGCAAGGCCGAGGAGCACGCCCAGCTGCACCAGGGCGATCTGGACGGTGAGCTGAGCTGAACGGCACCAAGGGCGGCACCGGCCGCCGCATTGTCCTGTGGCGGCACGGCCAGACCTCCTGGAATCTGGAGCGCCGTTTCCAGGGGTCCACGGACATCGAACTGACCGACACCGGGCTGTCCCAGGCCCGCCGGGCTGCCCGGCTGCTCGCCTCGCTGAGGCCGGACGCGATCGTCGCCTCCGACCTCAAGCGGGCGGCGGCCACCGCGGCCGAGCTGGCGGCGGTCACCGGCCTCGGCGTCGCGCACGACTCCGCCCTGCGCGAGACGTACGCCGGCGCCTGGCAGGGCCTGACCCACGACGAGATCCTCGGGCAGTACGGCGAGCAGTACACGGCGTGGAAGCGCGGCGAGCCCGTGCGGCGCGGTGGCGGCGAACTGGAGACCGAGGTGGCCGACCGGGCCGCCCCCGTCGTACTGAGCCATGCCGAGAAGCTGCCGGAGAACGGCACGCTGGTGGTCGTCAGCCACGGCGGCACGATCCGTACGACGATCGGGCGTCTGCTCGGTCTGGACTCGACGCACTGGGAGAGCCTCGGCGGTCTGTCCAACTGCTGCTGGTCGGTGCTGGGCCAGGGCGCGCGCGGCTGGCGCCTGCTGGAGCACAACGCCGGAACGCTGCCGGAGCCGGTGCTCGGCGACGACGACTGAGGCGGCCCGGGAGCCGCCCCAGAGGCCGCCCCGGAGCCGCCCGGACCGGATTTCACTTTCTGGCTGGTCGCAGGCTAAAGTTCTTCTTGTTCGCGGCGCGGAAACACCGAAGACAGCGAACAGCGGGGCTATAGCTCAGTTGGTAGAGCGCCTGCATGGCATGCAGGAGGTCAGGAGTTCAATTCTCCTTAGCTCCACAACCGGATCCCGTCCCCCATCCATGGGGGGCGGGATTCTGCCGTTCCCGACGCCGTGCTGTCCTGCCGGCGGGCTGCCGGTGACGGTCACTCAGCTAGGCCCTGTCCGGCCGATCATGCTGGGCTCCCGTCGTCTGGCACGCACATCTGCCGCGTTGGCCACATCCACCCATAGCTCCGCTATGGGCGAATCCGGCCGCCTTGCAGCTGCACGCACCAGACGCCGCTCGCTGATCCAGCCTGATCGGCCGGACAGAACCTAGGCCGGCCGACCGGGCGGCGATATTCGGGACACTTCGGCGCTGTGGCCGGTCTCCTACCGCGACCCCGCTGACCCCCTTGCGGAGCCATGGCAGAATCGGACCGCCGGAGGGGGACGACGGCCCGAACGGGAGGGAAGTGTGATGCCCGCGAGCATCCTCGGGGAGGTCCGTGACCTGCTCGGCAGAGCGGCGGCCCGCACTCGCCTCAAGTGCCCGTCCTGCGGTTCCGGTCATGTGGCCCAAGTGCTCGGCGACAACGGGGGGATCTCCTACGTGTGTACGGCCTGCGGCCACAGCTGGAGCTGACGCATGGGTGCACACAGGCGGAAATGCGATTGGTGCGGCGGCGGTACCCCGATCGTCCGGGACATGGAACCGATCAACCCGGACTACCAGTACTGGTGCGAGGAGTGCGCGCGGGCGCTGATCATAAAGGGCGACCCCATCGAGACCTACCGGGAACTCGAAGGGGAGCCGATCTACGGCAGGCTGCTCGACGAGCACTGCACGCTCAAACGGTTCTATTCGTTCGCCACAGCGTGAGCAGCACGCCGGCCGCCGCGAGCGCGTAGAGGGCCGACAGCGCCATCTGGCCGCCGCTGAGGGCGAGTTCCGGACGTCCTGTGCCGTGCGGAATCCACCACAACGTGTACGAGCAGAAGACCAGGGCCACACAGGCCACCCAGGGCGTACGAGCCCGCGCGGCCAGCAGGGCCAGCATCGGCACGCACCAGACCCAGTGGTGCGACCAGGAGACCGGGCTGATCAGCAGTGCGGTCGCCGCGCAGCCGACCACCGCGCCGGCCGTGTCGCCGCGCAGTGCCGCCGTCACGGCGACGGCGAGCCCCGCCACCGCGACCAGGCCGGCCGCGGCCGTCCACCACCACCCCGGATCGCCGGTGTGCAGCAGCCGGGCCAGCACCCCGCGCAGGGACTGGTTGGCGGTGTCCTCGGCCTGGCCGACCCGGCTTGCGACGAACACCATCTCGGTCCAGTAGCGGCGGGAGTCGCGGGGGAGCACGACAGCCGCCCCGACGGTTGCGGTCGCGAAGGTCGCGGTCGCCACCGCGGCCTGCCGAAGCCATGGGTTCCAGGTCCGGTGCCGGGCTGCCTGTACGAGCCCCGCCGCCAGCAGGAGGACGGCGAACAGGGCCGGGGTGAGCTTGACCGCGGCGGCGAGACCGATCCCGGCGCCCGCCCAACGGTGGCCGTCCCTGCGGGTGAAGTCCCACAGCACCGCCACCGTCAGCAGCAGGTTGACCTGTCCGTACCGCAGGGTCGACCACACCGGCTCGCACCACACCGCGGCGGCGGCCGTCCACCACAGTGCCCCGGGCCGGTCCAGGCCGACGAGACGCAGGGAGAGATGTGCGAGTGCGACGACCAACAGGAGGTTGGCGGCGGTGCCGAGGGCCCGCATCTCCGGGACCCCGAGCAGCGTCAGGGGGGTGAAGAGCAGAGCCGCGAACGGCGGGTAGGTGGTCGGCAGGTTCGCGGTGGTCGTGCGCATCGCGTAGAGGTCGGCGCCGGCTCGTACCGCCTCACCCTCGGCCCGGTAGACCAGCAGGTCGATCATCGACACCTCGGCCACGCGCTGCGCGGCGCAGAAGACCGCGAAGGACAGCAGGCAGGCCGACGCGGCGACGAGGACAGGGCGCTCGGCAAGGGCCCGGCGCGCGGCGGTGCGCGCGATCACGGTCACGGTCACGATCGCAGACAGTAGCGCCCGAATCTGTACAGACCGGAAACGATTTGGTGGAGCACAGGGGAGACCGTGTAATGTTGGCGTCGCCGCCGGGGGAAACCCCGCGGACCACAGCAAGGGGCTATAGCTCAGTTGGTAGAGCGCCTGCATGGCATGCAGGAGGTCAGGAGTTCAATTCTCCTTAGCTCCACAGAAAGTCCCCCGACTCGTCCGAGAGTCGCGGACACGAGAAGCGGGGGGAAATGAAAAGGGGGGGCGCCTCATCTCTACTCCTTACCCCCCCCACCCCCTCTCCCTTCCCCACACCTTCCTTCTGTGGGGTTCGTTTCTCCTTATCTCCAAAAAACCCCCCCCGCCTCGTCAGAGAGTCGCGAACACGAGAAGGGGCCCACCTGGGTTGGGTTCCCCGCTTCTCGTTGCTCCGTCAATCCGTCAACCCTGGCCGCTGCCAAGGGCCTTGCGGTCGCTGCGCGGCAGCGCCGGGCGCGCGGGCCGCTCGGGCGGGGCCGCCTCGATGCGCAGGGCCAGCGCGGGGCACCGGCTCACCGCCCGCTGGGCCCGTCCCTGCAGATGCATCGGCACCGCGGCGTCCGCGAGCGCCGGGTAGCCGTCGGGGCCGAGCCGGATCAGTTCGGGGACGATGTCCGCGCACAGGCCGTGGCCCTTGCACAGCGTCCAGTCCACGGCGATCTTCTCGCCGGTGGGGATGCCCTCCTCCTCGTAACCCGGGGCGGGCAGCGGCAGTACACCCGTCGTCTCGCGTCCGCAGCCGCCGGCCAGCACATGCGCGGCCAGGTCGTCGGTGAAGGCGGACAGGGTCGACATGAAGAAGCGCACCGAGCCGTCGGGGTGCTTGCACGCGCCGCGGCCGCGGACGGCCTGCATGACCTCGCGCAGCGCCTCCAGCGCGGCCTGGCCGCCGCCGTTCAGTACGTCCGACAGCCCACCGGCGGCGGCGGGCAGGCCGAGCCGGCAGGGGCCGCACTGGCCGGCCGTCTCGGCGGCCAGCCAGTTCGCCACCCGCTGGGCCTCGCCGAGCGGGCAGGTCTCCGGGCCGATCGGCAGGATCGCGCCCGCGCCCAGCGCGCCGCCGACGGAGGAGAAGGACTCGCGGGAGATGACCGCGCCGTGCGCGGAGACCGCGTCGATCCAGTTGCCGTGGTAGCCGCCGGTCAGCACGCCCTGCGGCAGCGGCGGGGCGCCGGCCAGCTGGAGCACGTAACGCAGCGGAACGCCCGTGGGCACCTCGACGACCATCGGGCGGGCGACCGCGCCGGAGATCGTGAGCAGTACGGTGCCGGGCTCGCCCGGCAGGCCGGTGTTGCCGTACCGGTCGGTGCCGATCCGGGCGGCGACGGCGAGCTGCGCGAACGTCTCGGCGTTGGACAGCAGCGTCGGCAGCCCGCCCACACCGGACTCGGAGGCGCGCTCACGGCGGCCGGGCGGCAGCGCCGGGCCGCCGTTGACCGCGCGGATCAGGGACGAGGCCTCGCCGGAGACCATGCGCTCGGGGGTCCGTACCACCCGGGCGCGCAGCTGGTTGCCGCGCCGGGTCGGGCGGTCGGACAGTCCGCGCTCGGCCAGCGCGGCGCGGATGGACGCCTCGGTGGAGTTGCGGGTGACGCCGACGATCAGCTGCCGGGCGCCGAGCGCCTCGGCGGCGAGCAGGGCGCCGTCCAGGATCAGGTGCGGCGCCCGGTTGAGCATCACCGTGTCCTTGCGGCACGGCGGCTCGCCCTCGCTGCCGTTGACGACCACCACCGGGCGGACTCCACGGCGGATCGCGGCCTTGGCCACCGCGCGCAGCTTCTGGCCGAACGGGAAGCCGGCGCCCCCGCGGCCGCGCAGGGATATCGTCTCGGCGAGCTGGGCCAGGCGCTCCCCGGTCACCGGCTCCAGCGGGCCATGCACCTTGAGGTGCATGGAGAGATCGAGGCGCTCGACGAGGTCGAATCCGGTCGTCAGCTGGGGGAGGCCGACGACGCGGACTTCGGGCACGTCGGGGAGGGGGGCGTTCAAGGTCGTTCTCCTGCGGGTGCGTGCCAGGGTTCACCGGCCATGGGCGGCTGGAAGGGTCCCGGCAGTGGTTCGGTGTCGTCCGGAGCGCGGACGGGTGCGGGCGGGGGCGGGGACGGTGCGGGCCAGCGCCCGCCCGGCTGCGACCGTGGCGCGTAGTCGGGTGCGGGCGGAACGACCGGCAGCTCCTCGGTCATCGGGATCCGCTCCGCGAGCGGGATCTGTCCGGTGCTCTCGATCCGGGGGATCTGCCCGGTGCTCGCCGCCGCGGAGACGGCGCGGTAGGCCGCCGAGATGCCGGTGTCGGCGCCCATGGTGAGGCCGGCCGCGGGGCGCGGCGGAGCCTCGTACAGCGGGGGCATCGGCGCGGGCATCCGCTGCAACGGCGGCATCGCCGCACGCTCGGCGCGCGGTGCCATGGGCTGCGAGGGGACGGCCTGCGCCTGGGCCTCGGCCGGCGCGTTCGGTACGTTGCCGGGCTTGACCAGCGCGGTCACCCGGTCCGCCAGGCCGCGCTGGACCGGTGCCGGCAGCAGGCGTACGGCGACCGCGCCCGCGGCGGCCACCACGCAGAGCGAGTACATGACCGTCACCCAGGTCGCCGCGGGACGGCCCGCGTACAACCCGTGCGTCAGGCCGGCGCACCACGCGGGGTAGGCGAGCATGTGGAAGGCCCGCCAGCGGCCGGCGATCCTGCCCGGGGTGGCGAAGGCGCGGCGCAGCGCGCCGGTGGTGGCGGCGATGACCATGAGGTAGCCGGCCAGTGAGCCGAGGCCGATCAGGCCGGATGTGCCGGTGAAGCCCATTCCGAAGGGGATCAGTGCGCCGAGCGGCCCCACATGGTCGAGCGTCACCTTGACGGAGGCGTGCAGCAGCAGGAAGCCGAGCGAGGCGATCGCGGTGGTCCGGTGGATGCCCTGGGCCACCAGCCGGTGGCGGGGGGACAGCAGCAGCCGGTCGGTGGCGAGCAGGCCCCAGGCGACCGAGGCGGTGAGTGACACCAGGCAGAGCACGCCGGTGGTGAAGTCGAGCGCGGCGCGGAAATCGTCGCTCCCGACGACGGCTATCAGGGGGATGAGCAACGGCACCGCGATCGATATGGCGACGCGCGGACTGAAGCTCACGGCGGGTAGGGCGGGGGTCGAGCGGGTCTTGCGACGAGGGTTCATGGGTGCGACTCCGAATGCTCCGGGAAAGCGGTCCCGATTCGGCATGCTAGGTCGAGCAATACCAGCCAGTACGCGGTTTGAGCTTTTGCAGAGCACTCAAGGCGCACATGTGCTCGGGTGTTGCCCCGATAGCGTCCGTTACGCGGGGTAACCAGGGCGGATGTGGTCGCGCGACTACTCGGTGCGGCCGCTCCGGGCGCTGCGGTACCCTGACGCCATGCGTGCCGTACGCCTTCTGCTTAGCGAGCCGCGCTGATCAGTCCCGACCGGTGAACACATCCGGTCGGAATCGGCGCGGCGTCCCCTCCTGTGCGAGGGGTTTTTTCGTTTGCTGGCAGAGACGATCGATGGAGCTTTAAGGATCATGAGCGAGACGAATACCGCTGCCGCCGACGTGGCCGCAGCGCACCGCTATACGGCTGCCATGGCCGCCGACATCGAGGCACGCTGGCAGGACTTCTGGGACGCCGAGGGTACGTACGAGGCGCCCAACCCGAGCGGTGACCTGGCGGGTGACCCGCAGATCGCCGCGCGGCCCAAGAAGTTCATCATGGACATGTTCCCGTACCCCTCGGGTGCGGGACTGCACGTCGGCCACCCGCTGGGCTACATCGCCACCGACGTCTTCGCCCGCCACCAGCGCATGACCGGCCACAACGTCCTGCACACCCTGGGCTTCGACGCGTTCGGCCTGCCCGCCGAGCAGTACGCCGTCCAGACCGGTACGCACCCGCGGGTGTCCACCGAGGCCAACATCGAGAACATGAAGGTCCAGCTGCGCCGGCTGGGCCTGGGCCACGACAAGCGCCGGTCCTTCGCGACGATCGACCCGGACTACTACAAGTGGACCCAGTGGATCTTCGTGCAGATCTTCAACTCCTGGTACGACGAGGAGGCGAAGCGCGCGCGGCCGATCGACGCACTGGTGGCGCAGTTCGAGAGCGGCGAGCGCGCCCTCCCCGGGGGGCGCGCGTGGAGCGGGCTGAGCGCCCTGGAGCGCGCCGACATCCTGGGCGAGTACCGGCTGGCGTACGCCTCCGACGCGCCGGTCAACTGGTGCCCGGGGCTGGGCACCGTACTGGCCAACGAGGAGGTCACCGCGGACGGCCGCTCCGAGCGCGGCAACTTCCCGGTCTTCAAGGCCAAGCTGCGCCAGTGGAACATGCGCATCACCGCCTACGCGGACCGGCTGCTGGACGACCTGGACGCACTGGACTGGCCCGAGGCGATCAAGCTGCAGCAGCGCAACTGGATCGGGCGGAGCGAGGGAGCGCGCGTCCACTTCTCCGTCGACGGCCGTGATGGCCGTGACGGCGGCGACGCTGGGGGTGGCGAGCGGGTCACGGTCTTCACCACGCGGCCCGACACCCTGTTCGGCGCCACCTACATGGTGCTGGCGCCCGAGCACGGCCTGATCGACTCCATCGTCCCGGCCGAGTGGCCGCAGGGCACCAACGAGGCCTGGACGGGCGGCGCCGCCACCCCTGCCGAGGCCGTCGCCGCGTACCGCAAGCAGGCCCAGACCAAGAGCGACGTCGAGCGGCAGACCGAGCACAAGGACAAGACCGGTGTCTTCACCGGCGCCCACGCCCTGAACCCGGTCACCGGCGAGCGGATCCCGGTCTTCGTCGCCGACTACGTACTGATGGGCTACGGCACCGGCGCCATCATGGCCGTCCCCGGACAGGACGAGCGCGACTGGGAGTTCGCGGAGGCCTTCGGGCTGCCCATCATCCGTACGGTCCAGCCGCCGGAGGGCTGGGAGGGTGAGGCCTTCACCGGCCAGGGCCCCGCGATCAACTCCGCCAACGACGAGATCTCGCTGAACGGTCTGGGTGTCGCCGAGGCCAAGGCGAAGATCACCGAATGGCTGGTCAGGCGCGGCATCGGCGAAGGCACCATCAACTTCCGGCTGCGCGACTGGCTGTTCAGCCGCCAGCGCTACTGGGGCGAGCCCTTCCCGATCGTCTACGACGAGGACGGCGTCGCGCACGCGCTGCCCGAGTCGATGCTGCCGCTGGAACTGCCGGAGGTCGACGACTACTCGCCGCGCACCTTCGACGCGGACGACGCCGACACCTCTCCGGAGACCCCGTTGTCCCGCAAGGACGACTGGGTCCGTGTGGAGCTGGACCTGGGCGACGGCGCCGGCCCGCGCCGCTACCGCCGCGAGACCAACACCATGCCGAACTGGGCCGGTTCGTGCTGGTACGAGCTGCGCTACCTGGACCCGCACAACAGCGAGAAGCTGGTCGACCCGGCCATCGAGCAGTACTGGATGGGGCCGCGTGAGGGCATGCCGCACGGCGGTGTCGACCTGTACGTCGGCGGCGCCGAGCATGCCGTACTGCACCTGCTGTACGCGCGGTTCTGGTCCAAGGTGCTGTTCGACCTGGGACACATCTCGTCCCCCGAGCCGTTCCACAAGCTGTACAACCAGGGCATGATCCAGGCGTACGTGTACCGGGACGCCCGCGGTTTCCCGGTGGCGGCCACCGAGGTCGAGGAGCGGGACGGGAAGTACTTCTTCGAGGGCGAGCCGGTCAAGCGCGAGCTGGGCAAGATGGGCAAGTCCCTGAAGAACGCGGTCACTCCGGACGAGATCTGCTCGGAGTACGGCGCGGACACGCTGCGGCTGTACGAGATGGCGATGGGCCCGCTGGACGTCTCACGGCCGTGGGACACCCGGGCCGTCGTCGGCCAGTACCGGCTGCTGCAGCGGCTGTGGCGCAATGTCGTCGACGAGACGACCGGCGAGGTCACTGTCGTGGACGCGGAGCCGGACGAGGACACCCTGCGGGCGCTGCACAAGGCGATCGACGGGGCCGGGCAGGACATGGCCGGGCTGCGCTTCAACACAGCCATCGCCAAGATCACCGAGCTGAACAACCACCTGACGAAGGCGGGCGGCCCGCTCTCGCGCGGCGTCGCGGAGCAGCTGGTGCGGCTGATCGCCCCGCTGGCGCCGCACATCGCCGAGGAGCTGTGGCACAAGCTGGGCCACCCGGACTCGGTGGTGCACCAGGACTTCCCGGTGGCCGACCCGGCGTATGTGGTGGACGAGACCGTGACCTGTGTCGTACAGGTCAAGGGCAAGGTCAGGGCGCGGCTGGAGGTGTCTCCGGGCATCGGCGACGACGAGCTGGAGCGGCTGGCGGTGTCCGACGAGGCGGTGGTCGCGGCGCTGGGCGGGGCCGGGATCCGCAAGGTGATCGTGCGGGCGCCGAAGCTGGTCAACATCGTTCCGGCGTAGGTTTCCGCTCGCTCCGGCGTAGGTTTCCCGCTGCATAGGTGCTTTCCCCTACGGGCAGGTTGGGGGTTCCGAGGGAACCCCCGGCCTGCCCGTTCCGTTTACGGTGGAGGGGACGGAAACCGCAATCGAAGGGGCGCTCATGGAAGCCGCCGTAATCCTCATCCTGACGCTGCTCTTCGTAGCCTTCGTCGGCCTGGGGGTGTACGTGAGCGTCAAGGCGGTCGGGGCCGCCAAGCGCGGCGTGGACCGGACGATCGGCCAGGCGCGCCGTACGGTCGAGGACACGACCCTGCGGGCGAAGAGCTTCGGGCAGGGCGGACTGGCGGGCGAGTTCGCCCAGCTGCGGCTTTCGCTGCGTACGTCGATGAGGTCCACCCAGACCGCCCTGAACGAGGGCGTGCGGCAGGACGCCTCGCTGAAGGAGTCGATCGGGCTCTTCGAGCGGCTCAGCGCGCACGGGCACGAACTGGACGACGAGCTCAGGCACCTGGAGCGGGAGCAGGACCGGGCGCGGGTGGCCGAGCGGATGCCGGACCTGCGTGAGCGCACGGAGCGGATCACGCATGCGGCGGACTCGCTGCGGTGGGCCGCGCGGGACCGGGCGCGGCAGTTCGCGGACGACGACCTGACGACGCTCAGCGCGCAGATCGAGGTGGAGTCGGGGGCGCTGCGGGACTGGTCGAAGGACTCCTGGCCGGAGCCGTCACCCACGGCGGCGGCGCCGGGGACCGGGGCGGGGACCGGGGCTGGGACCGGCTCCGGGGCGGCAACGGCGGGCGGGGCGGCTCCCGTTACGCCGACCCTGGCCGAGCCCCAGGCGCTCACGGGACCGGACCCGCTGCGGCAGACCGAGTACCCGTGGCAGAAGACTGCCCGTCCGGAGAGCACGACGTGAGCGCCCCCGCCCGCCCGTGTCCGAGCTTCTTCCCGGCCCACCACCGTCCGAGCCCGCCCGAGCCGGTGCGTCGCTCTTCCTGACCCTTCCGGAGCGTTACTGATCGGTTGGGGTGGGGCCGCACTGCCGTCCGGCCGTTGTGGCGGGTAACCTCCCGCTCATGTCCCGCCATGTCGCGATCGTCACCGATTCCACGGCCTACCTGCCGCCGCAGGCGATGGAGCGGCACGGCATCACCTCCGTACCGCTGACGGTCGTACTCGGCGGTGAGGCCCTCGAAGAGGGCACCGAGATCTCCGCCCGCTCACTGGCCCTGGCCCTGCAGAAGCGCCGGTCCGTGACCACGTCGCGGCCGAGCCCCGAAGTCTTCGTACAGGCCTACCGGGCGGCGGCCGAGGCCGGCGCGACCGGCATCGTCTCGCTGCATCTGTCGGCCGAGCTGTCCGGCACCTACGACGCCGCGGTGCTGGCCGCCCGCACCGCGCCCGTGCCGGTGCGCGTCGTCGACACGGGCATGATCGCGATGGCGCTGGGCTTCTGCGCGCTGGCGGCGGCGGAGACGGCGGAATCCGGCGGCACGGTCGACGAGGCGGTGGCCGCCGCGGAGAAGCGGGCCGCGGGTACGTCCGCGTACTTCTACGTGGACACCCTGGACTACCTGCGGCGCGGCGGCCGCATCGGCGCCGCGCAGGCGCTGCTGGGGTCCGCGCTGGCGGTCAAACCGCTGCTGCAACTGGACGGCGGCCGGATCGAGATGCTGGAGAAGGTGCGCACGGCGTCGAAGGCGATCGCCCGGCTGGAGGAGATCGCGGTCGAGCGGGCGGGGGCGAGCGGCGTGGACATCGCGGTCCACCATCTGGCGGCGCCCGAGCGTGCGGAGCGGCTGTCGGCACGGCTGCGTGAGCGTGTGCCGGGCCTGGTCGACCTGCATGTGAGCGAGGTAGGCGCGGTGATCGGGGCGCACACCGGCCCCGGACTGCTGGGGGCCGTGATCTCGCCGCGCTGACGGCGGGTGGTGCGGTGATGCCACTCGTGAGGGTGACCCAGTTGTCCCCAACGGCGTGGTTATCCACCGGAATTGGGGCTGCTCAGCGGGATCGGATGGAGATGTCTACCGTCTCGTGACATGGCTCTCCGATCACACACAGCAACCAGTGGCCCGGGCCGTGCCCCCGCTTCGGACGGCCGCGCCCGCCACCGTCGCCGACTGCGGCGCCGGCACACCATCGAGGCCGCGGCGGCCGCCCGCCGGCGCGCGGAGGTGTTGCTGGCCCCGGGGAGCAGCCGGCCACCGCCCGCCGGGCCCACGGCGCCCGCCCAGGTACCGGTGGGCGCGCTGCACGCGGCCGGGGTGTCGCGGGGCACGCGCGCCGCTCCGGTGGCGGGGGTGGCGGCGGCGCCCGACGTGCGGCGCGTGGCCGGGCGGCGGGCGCGGGTGCGGCTGGCTGTGCGGGAGCGGGTACCGCTGTGGATGCAGACCCGGTGCGGCCTCGAACCGAGGACCCTCGCCGCGCTGGCCGTCGTCCTGGTGGCGGCCGCGGTCTTCGCCGCCCAGCACTTCTGGGTGGGGCGGCCCGAACCGGTACGGGCTCCCGAGCGCGTGGCGGCGGGGCCGGCGGCGCTCGGGTCGCGGCCCTCGCCGTCGCCGGGGGCGGCGCCGTCCCCGCCGGCCGGGCGCATCGTCGTCGATGTGAGCGGCAAGGTCCGGTCGCCGGGCATCCAGCGGCTGCCGGCCGGGTCCCGGGTCGCCGACGCGCTGCGGGCCGCCGGGGGCGTCCGGGCCGGCACGGACATGACGGGGCTCAACCGGGCGCGGGTACTCAACGACGGCGAGCAGGTGGTGGTCGGCGGACCGCAGCCCCCATCGGCCGTGCCACCGGGAGGCGGGGCGCCTGCTGCAGGGCCGGTCAGCCTCAACTCGGCCACGATCGAGCAGCTCGACACGCTGCCCGGCGTCGGTCCCGTGCTGGCCCAGCACATCATCGACTACCGCACCGAGCACGGCGGCTTCCGCTCGGTCGAGGAACTCCGGCAGGTGGACGGAATCGGCGACGGCCGGTTCGCGGACCTCCACAAGCTGGTACAGCCATGACGGACCACCCGAACCGACCCGCGGGCGGGGACGCGGGCGACGTAGCAGGCCGAAGCACTGACGGCGCCGTAAACCGCTCCCCGGGCCCGGTCCCGGGCGGGACTCCGGTGCGGGGCGTGAGCGCGGTCCCGGACCGGGTCCCGGGCAGGCCCGCGAACCGGGCCGCCGCTGGGAGCCGGGCTGCGGGCAGGGGGTCGGGCGGGACTCCGGGGCGGGACGCGAGTGCGGTCCCGGACCGGGTTCCGGGCGGGACCGCGAACCCGGCCGCCGCCGGGAGCCGGGCCGCGGGCAGGGCCGCAGGTCGGGCGCAGAGCGGGACTCCGGAGTGGGACGCGAGTGCGGTCCCGGACCGGGTTCCGGGCGGGACCGCGAACCCGGCCGCCGCCGGGAGCCGGGCCGCGGGCAGGGCCGCAGGTCGGGCGCAGAGCGGGACGGCGAGCCGGTACGCGAGTCCGGTCTGGGCCCCGGTCCCGGCCCCGGGCGGGGCGGCGGGGCGGGGTGGGAGCCGCGTTCGGCGGCGTCCGGCCGTGCACGATGCGTCCGGACACCGGCTGGGCGCTTCCCATCCCCGCCAGGACGGCCCCGTCGACCTCCGCCTGGTCCCCCCGGCCCTGGGCGCGTGGTCCGCGGCGGCCCTGGCAGCGGGCGCCCCCGTCCACTGGACGGCAACGGCAGTACTCATCTGCCTCACGACAGCGGCCTTGCTCCTCCTGCGTGGCCGATGGTCGCCAGGCAGGGTCCGCACGGCTCGCGAGGGCAGCGGACCTGTGCCCGCGGCCACCGTTCGGTCCTCAGCAACCAGCCGGCCGGGCCGCCCGCCGGAAGCCCGCCCCGCACCGCGGCCGGTGGCGGCCTCCGGTGGCGGTGCGGCTCGGGCGGGCCACCGGGATCGGAGGGTGCGCGGCCCTGGGGCCGGCGAGCGGTTCTCGGTGCGCGGCGGCGGGCAACCGCCCGGCGGCGGGCGGCGGTTGAATGCCACCGCCGTCGCCGCGGTCCTGCTGTGCGCCGCGGCCGCCGCCACCGCCGCGGCCCTGCACACCGCGGACCTGCGCCGGGGCCCCGTCCCCCGCCTCGCGGACCAGCACGCGCGGGTGGTGGCCGAGCTGACCGTCACCTCCGACGCGCGCCCCATCCGGCCCCGTACCCCGGGAGACGGCGGCGCCCGCGCGGCCGTCGTCCTCGACGCCGAAGTCACGCGTATCACCGCGCCGGACGGCACGGTCACCGCCACCCGCACGCCCGTCCTGGTGATCGCGGACGCGCCGGCCTGGCGGCGGTTGCTGCCGTCCACCGGGCTGCGGCTGGCGGCGCGGCTCGTGCCTCCCCTCTCCGCCCGCGACCGGATCGCGGCCGTGCTGCGGGCTCCGTCGGGCGTGGCGCCCGACATCGTCTCGCCGCCGACCACCCTCCACCGCACGGCCGGTGATCTGCGGGCAGGGCTGCGGGAGGCCACCGACGGACTCGCCCCCGATGCCCGGGCGTTGCTGCCGGGGCTCGTCGTCGGAGACACCTCCCGCGTCCCGCCCGACCTTCAGGAGGCTTTCAAAGCCACCGACCTGGTGCACCTCCTCGCTGTCTCAGGTTCCAACCTCACCATCGTGCTCGTCCTGCTCATCGGGCCGCCCGGTACCGCGCTGCGGGCCGAGCGACGAGGGCTCGCACCGCTCCTGGGTATCTCCCTGCGTACCACCGCGCTCTGCGGCGGCGCCCTGACCCTGGCGTTCGTCGTGGTCTGCAGGCCGGAGCCGAGTGTGGTGCGGGCCGCCGCCTGCGGGGCGATCACGCTGCTCGCCATCGGCACCGGCCGCCGCAGATCACTGATCCCCGCCCTGGCCGGCGCCGTCCTGCTGCTGGTTCTCTACGACCCCTGGCTGGCGCGCAGTTACGGCTTTCTGCTCTCCGTACTGGCCACCGGCGCCCTGCTCACCCTCGCCCCCCGCTGGAGCGCCGCACTCCAGCGACGCGGGATGCCGCCGAGGGCAGCCGAGGTGGTGGCCGCGGCGGCGGCCGCCCAGGCGGTGTGCGCGCCGGTCGTCGTCGTGCTCGCGGCCCGGGTGAGCCTGGTCGCCATCCCCTGCAACCTGCTCGCCGAACTGGCCGCGGGCCCCGCGACGGTACTGGGATTCGCCGCGCTGGCGGCCGCCCCGGTGGCGATGCCCGTCGCCGAGGCCCTGGCCTGGTGCGCCGGCTGGCCGGCCGGATGGATCGCGAAGGTCGCCCGTACCGGGGCGGCGCTGCCCGGCGCGGAGGCGCAGTGGCCCGGCGGCTGGCAGGGCGGGCTGCTGCTCGCCGCCGTGACCGTCGTCGCTGTCCTGGTGGCGAGATGGCTGCCGCGCAGCCGTTGGCTCTGCGCCGCGGGCGCACTGCTGCTCGTCCTCGCGGTGCTGCGGCCCCCGCCGCTCACCCGGGTGATCACCGGCTGGCCGCCGCCCGGCTGGCGGTTCGCGATGTGCGACGTCGGGCAGGGGGACGCGTCGGTGCTCGCGGCGGGGGACGGGACCGGCGTGGTGGTCGACGCTGGGCCGGACCCGGCCCTCGTAGACCGCTGTCTGCGAGATCTGGGCATCACCCGCGTCCCGCTGCTGCTGCTCACGCACTTCCACGCCGACCATGTGGCAGGACTGCCCGGCGTGCTGCGCGGCCGCGGCGTCGGCGCCATCCAGACGACCGTGCGGGACGATCCACCCGAGCAGGCCGCGTTCGTCCGCAGGATCGCGGCCGCCGCCGGTGTCCCCGTCATCCGCGCGGGCCCGGGGGAGCGGCGGCGGGCCGGGCCGCTCGACTGGCAGGTGCTGTGGCCGCCGGCCGCGCCCGAGCCGGTGCCCGAGGGGGCGAACGACAGCAGTGTCACGCTCCTGGTCCGGACCGAGGGGCTGACCCTGCTGCTCCTGGGCGACCTCGAACCACCCGCGCAGCAGGCCCTGCTACGGGCGCACCCGGCGCTGCCGGCGGTGGACGTACTCAAGGTTGCCCACCATGGCTCGGCCCATCAGGAGCCGGGGTTGCTGCGGCGGGCCCGGCCCCGGCTGGCGCTGATCCCGGTCGGCGGCGACAACACGTACGGCCATCCCTCACCCCGTACGGTCGCCGCACTGCGCGCCCAGGGGGCCGCGGTACTGCGCACGGACACCGACGGGGCGATCGCGGTGACGGGGGCGGGCCCGGGTCTGCGGGCGCTGACCTCGGGCCGCCGGACCAGTCCAGCCACGCGCCGTCGCCCATCAACTCCCGCCCGGCCGGCTCGTTCTCCCAGGGCGCCTGGTCGCGGGGATCCCGGCCTAGGTTCGCCGAGAAGGCGTCGGCGGCCTCGGCGGGCAGCTCCTGGTCGGTCCCGGCTGCGCGGCGGCGAGTGGGTCGTCGGGCCGGGCACGCGGCGACGCCCGGACTCCACCCGCTTCGGGCGCTGGTACCAGGACCGAACGATCACGGACGTCACGGTGCCTCGAGCCAGCCCTCGTACTCCGCGGCGAACGCGTCCAGCGCGCCGGAGTCGAGCCGGCGCGCCGGGTCCTCCACCACGACCAGCCACTGCGCGTCCTCGGCGTCGTCCTCACCGGCCAGTGCGTCGCGCACGAGCTGAGGCTGTTCGGTGACCCCGAAGCGGCCGGCCAGCTCCTCGGCGACCTCCTCGGCGGCGTCGCGGTCGGGCAGCACCAGGACATGTCTCGCGTCATTCACCGGACCATTCTCCGGTACGAGAAGGAGAGCCCCGAGGCGGCCCGGGGCGCCCGGGCCGCCCGGGGACTGTCAGTGCGGCGTGGGATGCTGGTCCGCGATGGCCACCAGGAAGAACTCCACCGACGATCCGCTCGCCCCCCTCACTCTCGCCGTGGGGCAGGAGGACCTGCTGCTGGACCGCGCCGTCCAGCAGGTGGTCGCGGCAGCCCGGGCGACGGACGCGGACACCGATGTGCGCGACCTCACCCCCGACCAGCTGCGACCCGGCACCCTGGCCGAGCTGACCAGCCCGTCGCTCTTCGCGGAGCGCAAGGTCGTGGTCGTGCGGAACGCGCAGGACCTCACCGCCGACACGGTCAAGGACGTGAAGTCCTACCTCGACGCGCCCGCCGAGGAGATCACGCTCGTCCTGCTGCACGCCGGCGGTGCCAAGGGGAAGGGCGTGCTGGACGCTGCCCGCAAGGCGGGGGCGCGCGAGGTCGCCTGCCCCAAGATGACCAAGCCTGCGGACCGGCTGGCGTTCGTACGGTCGGAGTTCCGCGCGCTCGGAAGGTCCGCGACGCCCGAGGCGGGCCAGGCGCTGGTGGACGCGATCGGTAGCGATCTGCGCGAGCTGGCGAGTGCGGTCAGCCAGTTGGTGGCGGACGTCGAGGGCACGATCGACGAGGCCGTCGTCGGCCGCTACTACACGGGCCGGGCCGAGGCATCCAGCTTCACCGTGGCCGACCGGGCGGTCGAGGGCCGGGCGGCGGAGGCGCTGGAGGCGCTGCGCTGGTCGCTGGCCACCGGAGTGGCCCCGGTTCTGATCACCAGCGCGCTGGCGCAGGGCGTACGGGCCATCGGCAAGCTCGCGTCGGCGCCGCGCGGCGCGCGTCCTGGGGACCTCGCCCGGGACCTGGGCATGCCGCCGTGGAAGATCGACCGGGTCCGGCAGCAGATGCGCGGCTGGTCGGCTGACGGGGTGGCGGCGGCGCTGGCGGCTGTGGCCGAGGCGGACGCGGGAGTGAAGGGCGGGGGAGACGACCCGGAGTACGCCCTGGAGAAGGCGGTAGTGGCAGTAGCCAGGGCAGCCCGCCCCCACCGCTAGCGCCCCCACCGCTAGCGCCCCCGCCGTCAGCGCGCCCGGCCTTCCGCCGCCAGCACGCCCCGGCCATGGCGAAGGCCCCGTCTCCGGTCCTGGGGAAGGACGGAGAGCGGGGCCTTCGGCTTCACGCTCGGTGTGCCGCACCCGCGTGGCGAACGCAGGCCGTGTGCGGCACGGGGTGTCGTTCCGGAGCGGTAGAGGGGCCGCTGGGTCCGGGCGGACGGGGGTGGGGCTCAAGGAGCCCCGTCGATCACAGTCGGTCAGGCAGCGAGGCCGGCGACGCGCTTGGCGATGGCCGACTTCTTGTTGGCAGCGGCGTTCTTGTGGATGACGCCCTTGCTGACAGCCTTGTCGAGCTTCTGCGAGGCTTCGCGAGCGGCCACAGTGGCCTTCTCGACGTCGCCCGCGGCAGCGGCCTCACGGGCCTTGCGGATCGCGGTCTTGAGCGAGGACTTGACGGCCTTGTTGCGCAGGCGCGCCTTCTCGTTCGTCTTGTTCCGCTTGATCTGGGACTTGATGTTCGCCACGAAAGAGCCTTCTCAGGTTCGTTGGATTTCGATGAGTACCTCGCACTGAGAGGGCACGAGGCACAGCTGCCCACGGTACCAGCAGCCCCACTACCGGCCCAAACCGGGTTCAGGGCCCCAGCCATGGGACCATGGAACCTACGTATCGATCCGACATCGCCCGAGACGAGACGCCCGGCGTCTCAAGAATCAGGACCCTGCGTGCCCGCGACTCCTACCCACGTGCCCGAGCCGAGCCGTACCGACCCGGCGCTGATCCGCAACTTCTGCATCATCGCGCACATCGACCACGGCAAGTCGACGCTTGCCGACCGGATGCTTCAGCTGACCGGTGTGGTCGACCAGCGGCAGATGCGTGCTCAGTACCTCGACCGTATGGACATCGAGCGCGAGCGCGGCATCACGATCAAGTCCCAGGCGGTACGCCTGCCCTGGGCGCCGACCGAGGGCGAGGGTGCGGGCCGGACCCACATCCTCAACATGATCGACACCCCGGGCCACGTGGACTTCACGTACGAGGTGTCCCGTTCGCTCGCGGCCTGCGAGGGCACGGTCCTGCTGGTCGACGCCGCCCAGGGCATCGAGGCGCAGACCCTCGCCAATCTCTACCTGGCGATGGAGAACGACCTCACCATCGTCCCGGTGCTGAACAAGATCGACCTGCCGGCCGCGCAGCCCGAGAAGTTCTCCGAGGAGCTGGCGAACCTCATCGGCTGCGACCCGGACGACGTGCTCAAGGTCTCCGCCAAGACCGGTCTCGGCGTGGATGCGCTGCTCGACCGTGTGGTCCGCGACGTTCCCGCCCCGGTCGGCGTCAAGGACGCCCCCGCCCGCGCGATGATCTTCGACTCGGTGTACGACTCCTACCGGGGTGTCGTGACGTACGTACGAGTCGTCGACGGCCAGCTCAACAAGCGCGAGCGCATCCGGATGATGTCCACCGGCGCCACCCACGAGCTGCTGGAGATCGGTGTCTCCTCCCCGGAGATGACGCCCTCCGACGGCGTCGGCGTGGGCGAGGTGGGCTACATCATCACGGGTGTGAAGGACGTCCGGCAGTCCAAGGTCGGCGACACCATCACCTCGCTCCACAAGGGCGCCACCGAGGCCCTGGGCGGCTACAAGGACCCCAAGCCCATGGTCTTCTCGGGCCTGTATCCGCTGGACGGCTCGGACTACCCCGAGCTGCGAGAGGCGCTGGACAAGCTCCAGCTCAACGACGCCGCCCTGGTGTACGAGCCGGAGACCTCCGCGGCCCTCGGCTTCGGCTTCCGGGTGGGCTTCCTCGGGCTGCTCCACCTGGACGTGATCCGTGAGCGCCTGGAGCGCGAGTTCGGTCTCGACCTGATCGCGACCGCCCCCAACGTGGTCTACCGCGTGATCATGGAAGACGGCTCGGAGCACATCGTCACCAACCCGAGCGAGTTCCCCGAGGGCAAGATCTCCGAGGTGCACGAGCCGGTCGTCAAGGCGACCGTCCTCGCTCCGAGCGAGTTCATCGGCGCCATCATGGAGCTCTGCCAGAACCGGCGCGGCTCGCTGCTCGGCATGGACTACCTCTCCGAGGACCGTGTCGAACTGCGCTACACCCTCCCGCTCGCCGAGATCGTCTTCGACTTCTTCGACCAGCTGAAGTCCAAGACCCGCGGCTACGCCTCCCTCGACTACGAGCCCACCGGCGAGCAGACCGCCGCCCTCGTCAAGGTCGACATCCTGCTGCACGGCGACAAGGTGGACGCGTTCTCCGCGGTCACGCACAAGGACAAGGCGTACGCGTACGGCGTGCGGCTCGTCGCCAAGCTGCGCGAGCTCATCCCCCGGCAGAACTTCGAGGTGCCGATCCAGGCGGCCATCGGCTCGCGGGTCATCGCCCGTGAGACGGTGCGCGCCATCCGCAAGGACGTCCTCGCCAAGTGCTACGGCGGTGACATCTCCCGTAAGCGGAAGCTGCTGGAGAAGCAGAAGGAAGGCAAGAAGCGGATGAAGATGGTCGGCAACGTGGAGGTCCCGCAGGAGGCCTTCATCGCGGTGCTGTCCACCGACGAATCCGGCGAGGCCAAGGCGAAGAAGTAGATTTCCGGCCGTTTCACGAACGGGCTCCGCGCTGCCGCGCAGGGGCCCGTTCGTTATGAAGCGGCGTCCCGCAGACTCTTACGCGACGGCCATGTGCGCTCTACTCTGATCTCGCTCGAAGGTTACTCGCCAGTTAAACAACCTGAACCAGCCAGTCGTATGCGTCGTATGCACTGTCGCGGGCCCGGAGGATTTCGTGAGCGACACCCAGACCTTGATCGAGAACCGGCCGCCCTCCGTGGCGACCCTCTTCCTCGAGCGCGTGGCGGCGACGCCCGACGCCGAGGCCTACCGCTATCCGGTGCCGGCCGCCTCCGGGCAGGGGCCCGACGACTGGAAGTCGCTGAGCTGGGGGCAGGCGGCCGAGCGCGTCTTCGCCATCGCGGCCGGCCTGATCGACCTGGGCGTCCAGCCTGAGGAGCGCGTCGCGCTCGCCTCCAACACGCGTGCCGAGTGGATCCTCGCCGACCTGGGTGTCATGTGCGCCGGCGGCGCGACCACCACGGTCTACCCCAGCACCAACGCCGAGGAGTCCGCGTACATCCTCGCGGACTCCGACAGCCGGGTACTGATCGCGGAGGACGCCGGCCAGCTCGCCAAGGCCCGTGAGAAGCGGGCCGACCTGCCCAAACTCGCCCACGTCGTCGTGATCGACCCGGCCGGCGCGGAGCCGGCCGAGGGCGACCCCGAGGGCTGGGTGCTCTCGCTCGCCGATCTGGAGGCGCGCGGCGCCACGTACCTGGCGAAGCACCCGGAAGCCGTCCGGGAGCGGGTCAAGGCCATCACCGCCGACCAGCTCGCGACCCTGATCTACACCTCGGGCACCACCGGCCGCCCCAAGGGCGTCCGGCTGCCGCACGACAACTGGTCGTACATGGCTAAGGCCATCGCGGCGACCGGCCTGGTCACCAAGGACGACGTCCAGTACCTCTGGCTGCCGCTCGCGCACGTCTTCGGCAAGGTGCTGACCTCCGGGCAGATCGAGGTCGGGCACGTCACCGCCGTCGACGGCCGGGTCGACAAGATCATCGAGAACCTCCCGGTGGTCCAGCCGACGTACATGGCGGCCGTGCCGCGCATCTTCGAGAAGGTCTACAACGGGGTCGCGGCCAAGGCGCGGGCCGCCGGTGGCGCCAAGTACAAGATCTTCCTGTGGGCCGCCGGGGTTGCCCGCGAGTACGCGAAGGTCACCCAGGACAACTTCGTCCGCACCGGAACGGCCTCCGCGCCCTTCGGGCTCACCACGAAGCACAAGGTCGCCGACGCGCTCGTCTACTCCAAGCTGCGCGACGCCTTCGGCGGCCGGCTGCGCGCCGCCGTCTCCGGCTCGGCCGCGCTCGCGCCCGACATCGGCTACTTCTTCTCCGGCGCCGGGATCCACATCCTGGAGGGCTACGGCCTGACGGAGTCCAGCGCCGCGTCGTTCGTGAACCCGGGCGAGGCGTACCGCACCGGTACGGTCGGCAAGCCGGTGCCCGGCACCGAGGTGCGGATCGCGGACGACGGCGAGATCCTGCTGCGCGGCCCCGGCATCATGGAGGGCTACCACGGGCTGCCCGAGAAGACCGCGGAAGTCCTGGAGTCCGACGGCTGGTTCCACACCGGCGACATCGGCGAGCTGTCGACCGACGGCTACCTGCGGATCACCGACCGCAAGAAGGACCTGATCAAGACGTCGGGCGGCAAGTACATCTCGCCGGCCGAGGTCGAGGGCCAGTTCAAGGCGGTGTGCCCGTTCGTCTCCAACATCCTGGTGCACGGCGCGGACCGGAACTTCTGCACGGCGCTCATCGCGCTCGACGAGGCGGCCATCCTGGGCTGGGCCGCGGACAACGGCCTGGACGGCAAGCCGTACGCCGACGTGGTGGCCACCAAGGAGGCCGAGGCGCTGATCGAGGGCTATGTGAAGCGGCTCAACGAGGGCCTGCAGCGCTGGCAGACGATCAAGAGGTTCAAGCTGCTGCCGCGTGATCTGGACATCGAGCACGGCGAGCTGACGCCCAGCCTGAAGCTGAAGCGGCCGGTCGTCGAGCGGGAGTACAAGCACCTGATCGACGAGATGTACGCGGGTACGCGCGAGGCGTAGTCCGCACCGCGGCGCGGGCGGGGCCGTACCGGCCCCGCCCCCGTGGTGCCGGGGGTGCCTGCCGGTGCTGGACAATAGGGGCATGCCTTCCGCACTGCCCGACGGTGAACCCATGCCCCACGACGGGGCGCTGCCGCGGCATGCCCTGGAGGGAGCGGGGGACCGGCCGCTCGGCTTCTACCTGCATGTGCCGTACTGCGCGACGCGCTGCGGCTACTGCGACTTCAACACATACACCGCGACCGAGCTGCGCGGCTCGGGCGGCGTCCTGGCCTCCCGTGACAACTACGCCGCCACGCTCGTCGACGAGGTCCGCCTCGCCCGGAAGGTGCTCGGCGACGACCCGCGCGAGGTACGGACGGTCTTCGTCGGGGGCGGTACGCCGACGCTGCTGGCCGCGGACGACCTCGTCACGATGCTGGCCGCGATCCGCGAGGAGTTCGGGCTCGCGGCCGACGCGGAGATCACCACCGAGGCGAACCCGGAATCGGTCGATCCGGCGTATCTGGCGCGGCTGCGGGCGGGCGGGTTCAACCGGATCTCCTTCGGCATGCAGAGCGCGAAGCAGCACGTGCTGAAGGTCCTGGACCGTACGCACACCCCCGGACGGCCGGAGGCGTGCGTCGCCGAGGCGCGGGCCGCGGGCTTCGAGCATGTGAACCTCGACCTGATCTACGGCACGCCGGGCGAGAGCGACGACGACTGGCGGGCCTCGCTGGACGCGGCGATCGGGGCGGGCCCCGACCATGTCAGCGCGTACGCGCTGATCGTGGAGGAGGGCACGCAGCTGGCGCGGCGGATCCGCCGCGGTGAGGTGCCGATGACCGACGACGACGTGCACGCCGACCGCTACCTGATCGCGGACGAGGCGCTGTCCGCGGCGGGGTACTCGTGGTACGAGGTGTCCAACTGGGCCACGTCCGACGCCGGCCGGTGCCTGCACAACGAGCTGTACTGGCGCGGGGCGGATTGGTGGGGCGCGGGTCCGGGCGCGCACAGCCATGTGGGCGGGGTGCGGTGGTGGAACGTCAAGCACCCGGGCGCGTACGCGGGGGCGCTGGCTTCGGGCCGCTCCCCGGGCGCGGGCCGCGAGATCCTTCCGGCGGAGGACCGCCGTGTGGAGCGCATCCTGCTGGAGCTGCGGCTCCGGGACGGCTGCCCGCTGTCCCTGCTGGCCCCGGCGGGGTTGGCGGCTGCGGGGCGTGCCCTGGCTTCCGGCCTGCTGGAGCCGGGCCCGTACGAGGAGGGCCGCGCGGTCCTGACCCTCCAGGGTCGCCTGCTGGCGGACGGCGTGGTCCGCGACCTGGTGGATTAGGGGGCGCCTGCCCCTGGGCGGGCCTCGCCGTCGGCGGCCGTCGGCCGGTGCGTGGTGCGCCCGCCTGCGGCGGGCTGGGTCTCCCACCCGCCCACCCGTGCAACTGGTCGTACAGGTGCGGGCCCGCCTGTGGGCGCTCCCCGCCGTCGGCGGCCGTCGGCCGGGTGGGTGGTGAGGACCCGGTTCTGGGGCATAGGCCGTGGCCGCCGCCAACAAGCCGGCCCCCCGGCCCGCCCGCCCCGTGGAGCGGGCGCGGCGGGGGCCGGGGCTTGGCCCCGGGGCCGGGAGGGGCGGGTCGGGGACGCTCACGTACCCCCCGCTACGCGTCGCCGCCGGTCGTGACGAAGTCGATCAGTTCTTCCACCCGGCCCAGCAGGGCTGGTTCCACGTCCCGGTAGCTGTGGACCGATGACAGGATCCGCTGCCACGCCGCGCCCGTGTTCTGCGGCCAGCCCAGCGCGCGGCACACGCCCGTCTTCCAGTCCTCGCCGCGCGGCACCCTCGGCCAGCCGGGGATGCTCACCGAGGACGGCTTCACCGCCTCCCACACGTCGATGTACGGGTGCCCGACCACCAGCACGTTCGCGTCCGTGACCTGTGCCGCGATGCGGGACTCCTTCGAGCCCGGGACCAGGTGGTCCACCAGCACCCCCAGCCGCGCGTCCGCCGCCGGGGCGAAATCGGCGACGATCGACGGCAGGTCGTCGATGCCCTCCAGGTACTCGACCACCACGCCCTCGATGCGCAGGTCGTCGCCCCAGACCCGTTCCACCAGCTCGGCGTCGTGCCGGCCCTCGACGTAGATACGGCCGGCCCGGGCCACCCGCGCCCGCGCCCCCGGGACCGCGATCGAGCCGGAGGCGGTGCGGGCGGGCCGACGCGTTCCGGGGGCGGCGGCCGACGGGCGTACCAGTGTGACCGTCCGGCCCTCCAGCAGGAAGCCGCCGGGCTCCATCGGGAACACCCGCTCCTTGCCGAAGCGGTCCTCCAGCGTGACCGTCGGTCCCTGCGCGGTCTTCTCGCACCGGATCACCGCCCCGCAGAAGCCCGTCGTCACCTCCTCGACCACCAGGCCGGTCTCGGCCGGAACCTCGGGGGCGGGGGCGGTCTTCTTCCACGGCGGGGTCAGGTCGGGCCCGTACTGTCGGCTGCGCATCCGACAGACAGTAGAAGAAGAGGATGGTCAGCGCGGCGACACGCCGAAACGCGCCGCCAGCACGTCCCGCTGGCCCCGCACGAAACGGGCATCCACCACCGAACCGTGCCCCGGTACGTAGAGCGCGTCCTCGCCGCCCAGGTCCAGCAGCCGGTCCAGCGCGGCCGGCCACTGTGACGGCACGGCGTCCGGGCCCGCCTGCGGCTCACCCGACTCCTCCACCAGGTCGCCGCAGAACACGATCTCCGGCGAGCCGGGGGTGTCCGCGGTGCCGGGAGTGCCCGGCACCAGCACCGCCAGGTCGTGGCCGCTGTGGCCGGGGCCGACGTTCGCGAGCAGCACCTGCACGCCGCCCAGGTCGAGCGTCCACTCGCCGCACACCGAGTGCTGCGGCCGCACCAGCAGATCGGCCGCCTCGACGGCCTCGGCGCGCGGCAGACCCTCCCGTACCGCCGTGGCGCAGATCTCCTCGCGCCCGGCGGCGGACAGTACGTGGTCCAGGCCGACCGCGCCGTACACCTCCACCCCGGCGAACGCGGCGGCCCCCAGCACATGATCGAAATGGGGGTGCGTGAGTGCGAGGTGCGTCACCCTGCGGCCGAACAGCCGCTGCGCCTGCGTACGCAGTTCCGCACCCTCGCGCAGGGACGAACCCGCGTCCACCATGAGGACCGCGTCGTCCCCCGCCACCAGGCCGATCGTGCAGTCCCACACCGGCATCCGGCGCCGTCCGACCCCCGCCGCGAGCCGGTCCCAGCCCAGCTCTTCCCAACTGACGTCCATACCGCGACGCTAGTCCAACGGCCCCCACCCGCGCCTGCTGAGCAGGGGCGTCGCACGGTAGCGTGACGGGCCGCCCTTGCTAGCCGTGCGTCCATCCGCCGTACACTGGCCGGGGGATTGCTGGCACTCGAACGCAGCGAGTGCCAGGGCGAGTGCCAGGGCCAATGCCCAGGCCAGTGCCAAGCCCGGGACCGACGACCACAGCTGGAGGTGTGCGCGATGCTCAGCGAACGCAGACTCGAGGTGCTGCGCGCCATCGTCCAGGACTACGTGGGCACCGAGGAGCCCGTCGGCTCCAAGGCGCTCACCGAGCGGCACGCCCTCGGCGTCTCGCCGGCCACCGTGCGCAACGACATGGCGGTACTGGAGGACGAGGGCTACATCGCGCAGCCCCACACCAGTGCCGGACGCATTCCGACCGACAAGGGCTACCGGCTCTTCGTCGACAAGCTGGCGGGGGTCAAGCCCCTCTCCTCGCCCGAGCGGCGGGCGATCCAGAACTTCCTGGACGGGGCCGTCGACCTCGACGACGTGGTCGGCCGGACCGTGCGGCTGCTGGCCCAGCTGACCCGGCAGGTCGCCGTCGTCCAGTACCCCTCGCTGACCCGCTCGACGGTGCGGCACGTGGAACTGCTGGCGCTGGCCCCGGCGCGGCTGATGCTGGTCCTGATCACCGACACCGGACGGGTCGAGCAGCGCATGGTCGACTGCCACGCGCCGTTCGGTGAGACGTCGCTGGCCGATCTGCGGGCCCGGCTCAACAGCCGGGTGGTGGGCCGCCGCTTCGCGGACGTGCCGCAGCTGGTGCAGGACCTCCCGGACTCCTTCGAGCAGGAGGACCGCGGCACGGTGTCGACCGTGCTCGCCACGCTCCTGGAAACCCTCGTCGAGGAGACGGAGGAGCGGCTGATGATCGGCGGCACCGCCAATCTCACCCGCTTCGGGCACGATTTTCCCCTGACGATCCGGCCGGTGCTGGAAGCGCTCGAGGAGCAGGTCGTGCTGCTCAAGCTGCTCGGCGAGGCCAAGGACTCGGGAATGACCGTACGCATCGGGCATGAGAATGCCCATGAAGGGCTGACGTCCACATCGGTCGTCGCCGTCGGCTACGGTTCGGGCGACGAGGCAGTCGCCAAACTCGGCGTGGTCGGACCGACCCGCATGGACTACCCCGGAACGATGGGAGCGGTACGCGCAGTGGCACGTTACGTCGGACAGATCCTCGCGGAGTCGTAAGTGGCCACGGACTACTACGCCGTACTCGGCGTCCGCCGAGACGCTTCGCAGGACGAGATCAAGAAGGCGTTCCGGCGGCTCGCGCGCGAGCTGCATCCGGACGTGAACCCTGATCCCAAGACGCAGGAGCGTTTCAAGGAGATCAACGCCGCCTACGAGGTGCTGTCGGACCCGCAGAAGAAGCAGGTCTACGACCTCGGCGGCGACCCGCTGTCCGCGGCCGGCGGCGGAGGCGCGGGCGGCTTCGGGGCCGGTGGCTTCGGCAACTTCTCCGACATCATGGACGCCTTCTTCGGTACGGCGTCCCAGCGCGGCCCGCGGTCCCGTACCCGG
This sequence comes from Streptomyces mabaensis, assembly GCF_053763515.1. NCBI lineage: Bacteria > Bacillati > Actinomycetota > Actinomycetes > Kitasatosporales > Streptomycetaceae > Streptomyces > Streptomyces mabaensis. Next base: position 30,107 of record NZ_JBSOPZ010000026.1, on the reverse strand, counting down.
CGCGGCCAGGACGCGATGATCCGGCTGGAGGTTGAGCTGGACGAGGCGGCCTTCGGTACGACCAAGGACATCCAGGTCGACACGGCGGTCGTCTGTACGACCTGCTCGGGCGAGGGCGCGGCCCCCGGCACCTCCGCGCAGACCTGCGACATGTGCCGTGGCCGCGGCGAGGTCTCCCAGGTCACCCGGTCCTTCCTGGGTCAGGTCATGACCTCGCGGCCGTGCCCGCAGTGCCAGGGCTTCGGTACGGTCGTGCCGACCCCGTGCCCCGAGTGCGCCGGCGACGGGCGCGTCCGCTCCCGCCGTACGCTCACGGTCAAGATCCCGGCCGGTGTCGACAACGGCACCCGGATCCAGCTCGCGGGCGAGGGCGAGGTCGGCCCCGGCGGTGGCCCCGCCGGTGACCTGTACGTGGAGATCCACGAGCTGCCGCACTCGGTCTTCCAGCGGCGCGGCGACGACCTGCACTGCACGGTGACGATCCCGATGACGGCGGCGGCGCTGGGCACGAAATGCCCGCTGGAGACGCTGGACGGGCTGGAGGAGATCGACATCCGGCCGGGTACGCAGTCCGGCCAGTCGATCCCGCTGCACCAGCGCGGCGTCACGCATCTGCGCGGCGGCGGGCGCGGTGACCTGATCGTCCACGTCGAGGTGACGACCCCCAGCAAGCTGGACTCACAGCAGGAGGACCTGCTGCGCCAGCTGGCCATACTGCGCGGCGAGGAGCGGCCCCTCGGCCAGTTCCAGCCCGGCCAGCAGGGGCTGTTCTCCCGCCTGAAGGACGCGTTCAACGGGCGCTGAGCGCTGGACTATGCCAGGCGAAATGCTCGATTCGGAGCTGTGCGGGGGACGTGGCACGATGCCGTCATGTCCTCCGCACTGACCGATCTCTGCCGGTATCCGATCGTGCAGGCCCCCATGGCGGGCGGCGTTTCCTGTCCTCAGCTCGCCGCCGCCGTGTGCGAGGCGGGCGGGCTCGGTTTCCTGGCGGCCGGGTACAAGACTGCGGACGGCATGTACCAGGAGATCAAACAGCTGCGCGGGCTCACCGGCCAGCCGTACGGGGTCAACCTCTTCATGCCGCAGCCCAGCCACGCGGACCCCGCCGCCGTCGAGGTCTACCGCAGCCAGCTGGCCTGCGAGGCCACCTGGTACGAGACCCCGCTCGGGGACACCGACGCGTGCGGGGACAGCGACGACGGCTACGACGCCAAGCTGGCCACCCTCCTGGAGGACCCCGTACCGGTCGTCTCCTTCACCTTCGGCTGCCCGGCCCGTGCCGTACTCGACGCGTTCGCCGCGGCCGGCACGGTCACGGTGGTCACCGTGACCTCCGCCGAGGAGGCGAGGACCGCCCAGTGGCAGGGCGCCGCCGCGCTCTGCGTGCAGGGCATCGAGGCCGGCGGCCACCAGTCCACGCACCGGGACGACCCGCAGGCGGACGGCTCCGGCTTCGGACTGCTGGCGCTGGTGTCGCAGGTGCGCGAGTGCGTGCACCTGCCGATCATCGCGGCGGGTGCGCTGATGCGCGGCTCGCAGATCGCGGCCGTGCTGACGGCGGGCGCGGAGGCCGCGCAGCTCGGCACGGCGTTTCTCGTCTGTCCCGAGTCCGGAGCGAACGTGCTGCACAAACAGGCCCTGACCAACCCGTTGTTCGTACGGACGGAACTGACCCGGGCGTTCTCGGGCCGGCCGGCCCGCGGTCTCGTGAACCGGTTCATGCGCGAGCACGGCCCGTACGCCCCGGCCGCCTACCCCCAGGTGCACCACCTCACCTCCGGGCTGCGCAAGGCCGCGGCGAAGGCGGGCGACGCGCAGGGCATGGCACTGTGGGCGGGGCAGGGTCACCGGATGGCACGCGAGCTGCCCGCTGGGCAGCTGGTCGAGGTGCTCGCCGCCGAACTGGCCGAGGCGCAGTCCGCGTTGACGTACCGGAACGCGTCATGACCGCCCCGGTGTTCGTGGTCGACCGCGTCCCGGGCGGGCCGGAATTCGTCCTGGACGGGCCCGAGGGGCGGCACGCGGTCTCGGTGAAGCGGCTGCGCGCCGGGGAGGACGTCGTCCTGACGGACGGCCGGGGCCGCTGGGCGGAGGGCGTCGTGCGCGCCGCCGAGGGCAAGGACCGGCTGGTCGTGATGGATCTGCACGAGATCGGCGAGGAGCCCGCCCCGGAGCCGCACATCACCGTCGTCCAGGCCCTGCCGAAGGGCGACCGCGGCGAGCTGGCCGTCGAGACCATGACGGAGACCGGCGTCGACGCGATCGTGCCGTGGCAGGCGTCGCGCTGCATCACGCAGTGGAAGGGCGACCGGGGCGCCAAGTCCCTGGCCAAGTGGCGCAGTACGGTCCGCGAGGCGGGCAAGCAGTCGCGCCGCGTGCGCTTTCCCGAGGTCGCGGACGCGATGACGACCAAGCAGGTGGCGGCGCTCCTGGCCACCGCGGACTTCGCGGCGGTCCTGCACGAGGAGGGCAGCGACCCACTGGCCACCGCCACCCTGCCCGGCCAGGGCTCGATCGTGCTGGTCGTGGGCCCGGAGGGCGGGGTGTCCCCGGACGAGCTGGCGGCGTTCGCGGAGGCGGGCGCGAAGCCGTACCGCCTGGGCCGTACGGTGCTCCGCACCTCCACAGCAGGCACGGCGGCAACGGCCCTGCTCCTGACCCGCACGGGCCGCTGGAGCTAAGGGCCCGGACAGGATCCAGGTCGATCCTGTCCGGGCCCGGCCCGATAGCATGGGTGGGAAAGATCGACACAGCCTGATCGACGTTCCGAGGAGGCCCGGGCATGGCGGGTGAACCGCAGGAGGACTGCCTGTTCTGCAAGGTCGTCACGGGGGAGGTCCCGGCGACCGTGGTGCGGGAGACCGAGACGACCGTCGCGTTCCGCGACATCAATCCGCAGGCCCCGACGCACGTCCTGGTCGTTCCCCGGGTGCACTATCCGGACGCCGCCTCGCTCGCCGCCGCCGAGCCGCAGATCGCCGCCGACCTGCTGACCGCCGCCGGTGAGGTCGCCGCGCAGGAGAAGGTCGACGGCACCGGCTTCCGGATTGTCTTCAACACCGGCACGGGCGCGGGCCAGACCGTCTTCCACACGCACCTCCATCTGCTCGGCGGCCGCGGCCTCAACTGGCCCCCCGGATAACGGGACACGTCTTGTCCGTACGAGAACTGGTGGTCCTCGGCACCGCCAGCCAGGTCCCCACCCGGCACCGCAACCACAACGGCTACCTCCTGCGCTGGGACGGCGAGGGCATCCTCTTCGACCCGGGCGAGGGCACCCAGCGCCAGATGCTGCGGGCCGGGGTCGCCGCGCACGACATCAACCGGATCTGCGTCACGCACTTCCACGGCGACCACTCGCTCGGGCTCGCCGGCGTCATCCAGCGCATCAACCTCGACCGGGTCCCGCATCCCATCGCCGCGCACTACCCGGCGAGCGGGCAGCGTTTCTTCGAGCGGCTGCGGTACGCGACGGCCTACCGCGAGACGGTGCTGCTGGACGAGGTGCCGGTCGCCGTCGACGGGGTGCTGGCCGCCACCCCCGCGTACACCCTCGAAGCGTGCCGGCTCTCGCACCCGGTCGAGTCCTTCGGCTACCGGCTCACCGAGCCCGACGGGCGCCGTATGCTGCCCGAGCGGCTGGCCGCGTTCGGGATCAAGGGCCCGGCGGTCGGGCGGCTCCAGCGCGAGGGCGTGCTGGACGGCGTCACCCTGGAGCAGGTCAGCGAGGTCCGGCCGGGCCAGCGCTTCGCCTTCGTGATGGACACCCGGCTGTGTCCGGGCGTGCACGCGCTCGCCGAGGGCTGCGACATGCTGGTCATCGAGTCGACGTTCCTCGACGAGGACGAACAACTCGCCGTCGACCACGGTCACCTGACCGCGGGACAAGCCGCGCGGGCGGCCCGGGACGCGGGCGTGAAGCACCTCGTACTGACACACTTCTCGCAGCGGTACGCCGACCCCGACCTCTTCGAGCGGCAGGCGCGCGTCGCGGGCTTCGAAGGGGAACTGACCGTCGCCCGTGACCTGCTGCGCGTACCCCTCCCCAAACGTCAGCACCCATGAGTCATGAGTGAGGCCGCCGTGCCCCTTCCCAAGGCAGAACTCCACCTCCACATCGAGGGCACGCTCGAACCCGAGCTCGCCTTCGCGCTGGCCCGGCGCAACGGCGTCGTGCTGCCGTACGCCGACAGCGCGGAGCTGCGCAAGGCGTATCTCTTCGAGGACCTGAAGTCCTTCCTCGACCTGTACTACGGCCTGATGGCCGTCCTGCGCACCGAACGGGACTTCACCGAGCTCGCCGACGCCTATCTCGCGCGCGCCGCCGAACAGGGCGTACGGCACGCCGAGATCTTCTTCGACCCGCAGGCGCACACCGCCCGCGGCATCCCGATCGGCACCGTGATCGACGGCCTGGCCCGCGCCCTGGACAGCAGCGAGGAGAAGCACGGCGTCTCCACCCGGCTGATCATGTGCTTCCTGCGGGACAGGTCCGCCGAGTCCGCGATGCAGACCCTGGACGCCGCGAAGCCGTATCTGCACCGGATCGCGGGCGTCGGCCTGGACTCGGCGGAGGTCGGCCACCCGCCGTCGAAGTTCCACGAGGTGTACGAGGCGGCCGCCGCCCTCGGGCTGCGGCGGGTCGCGCACGCGGGGGAGGAGGGGCCGCCCGCGTACATCTGGGAGGCCCTGGACATCCTCGGCGTCGAGCGGATCGACCACGGGCTGCGCTCGATGGAGGACCCGGAGCTGGTGGAGCGGCTGGTCCGGGAACAGGTGCCACTGACGCTCTGCCCGCTGTCGAACGTCCGGCTGCGCGCCGTCGACACGCTGGAGGACCACCCGCTGCCGTCGATGATGGAGGCCGGTCTGCTGGTCACCGTCAACTCCGACGACCCCGCGTACTTCGGCGGGTACGTCGGCGAGACCTTCTACGCCATCCACGAGGCGCTCGGGCTCGGCAACGAGCAGCTGCGCGCGCTGGCCCGCAACTCCTTCGTGGCGGCGTTCCTCGACGACGACGAGGAACGCCGGGCGCGCTACCTCGCCGAGGTGGAGGCGTACGACTTCGGCTGACCGGCCGCCGCCGCGCCCGCCGGAGCCGTACGGTCGCGGGCCGACGGCCGGGAGAGTGGCCGGGACAGCGGCCGGTACAGGGGTCGCGGCAGCGGCCGGGCCAGCGGCCGCGAGAGCACCAGTCGCAGCGGCCGCCGCGCCACCGCGATCTCCGCCACCGCCAGTTCGGGCGCGCCCACGCGCGGCACCGCACCGGACGGCGCACCCGTCGTCGCGGCCACCACGGCGGCCGGCGCTCCGCCGCGGCGGCGGACCGAACCGGGGACGAGCGGGCGGCCGGCCGTGTGCAGCGCGACCGCCGTCATGGGGGCGGCCACCAGCAGCAGGACGGCGCCCAGTACCAGCCCCATCACCGGGAACCCGGCCAGCTCTGAGAGCACGCTGCCGGTCACCGGACCGCAGGCCACGCCCAGCGAGGACGCCGACCCCACCAGCACCGCCCACCGGCCGCGCGGATCGAGCGAGGCGGCGAGGCCGATCAGATACGAGAGCACCACGGGATAGAAGGTGTTCCACAGGATCTCGCCGGCCGCGAAGGACACCAGCCCGTCGGCCGCCGAACTGACCGCGACACAGCAGGCGATGACCGCCGTGCCCGCCCCGATCGGCACCGCCCGCCCCAGCCGCGCGCCCAGGATGCCCGCCGCCGTGACCCCCAGCAGGCCCGCGCCCAGCGCCACCGCGAAGACCGCGCCGAGGGCCACCTCGGAGAGTCCGGCCTGCTGGAGGCCGATCCGTCCGCTCACGCCCCACAGCGCGTTCTGCGCCAGCGACCAGCAGAGCATCGCGCCCGCCAGCACCAGTCCGGAGCGGCGGTACGGCAGCCGCCCGCCGGCCGCGGCGACGGGACCGCCCCGGGACGGCCCGGACAGCCGCCCGGCCGCGGGCCACACCACGGCCGCGACGACCGCGATCGCGGCGAACGGCAGCCCGTGCCCGGTGCCGAGCCGGGGCATCGTCAGATAGAGCGCGCCGGCGGTCGCGGACACCGTCAGCAGCCCGAGCGCGGAGGCCCGGTGGGGGTCGCGCTGCGCGGCGATGCCGGACGCGGCCACCGCCGTCGCGGTCCCCGAGCCGAAGCCGCCCAGTGCCGCGCCCGCCACCACCAGCGGAACCCAGGAGGTCAGCGCGGCGCTCCCGTACCCGGCCATCGCCAGCAGCAGCCCGAGGCGGGCCAGGCGCCGGGCCCCGTACCGCTCGACGCGCGAGGCGAGGGTGAAGCCCGCGGTGGCGGAACAGAGCAGCAGGGTGGAGCCGACCAGGCCGGCCTGGGAGGGCGTGAGCCCGAGGCTGTCGTCGAGGCGGCCGACGACGGTGGGGAGGAGGTACGCGGCGAGGTAGCCGGCGGTGAAGACGGCGACCAGCGGCCAGGCCGCGTGCGGGCGCGCGTCGGAGCGCGAGTGCGGGCGCGAGAACACGGACGTTCCTGAGGGCATGCGTGATGAACGGGGGAAGTACGGGGAAACCCGAAGAAAGGGGGAGGAGCGGCTGCCGATGGCAGGAACGCGGCCCAAGTTGTATCAAGCGCGCGGAGTTGAAGGAAAGGCAGCTCTGGGTCGTCCCACCGTGAGGTGAGTCACACTTTGTTTGGGCCGTTTGCGCGAGGGTAGTACCGGCCAATTTCTCCACCAGGAACGGGGAGCACGCCGTGATCATTCGCAACGGACAGGAGCCGGGCCCCACCGCCCTCGACCCTCTCGGCGGACTGCGCGCGCCGGAGGATCCCGACTGCGACGTCTTCCTGACCGGCACGGTCTTCCTCGACATCATCTTCACCGGCCTGGACAGCGCCCCCGTCCGCGGCACCGAGTCCTGGGCGAGCGGCATGGGGTCGAGCCCCGGCGGAGTCGCGAACATGGCCACCGCCCTGTCCCGGCTGGGGCTGCACACCTCGCTCGCCGCGGCCTTCGGCGACGACCACTACGGCGAGTACTGCTGGGACGCCCTGGAACAGGGCGAGGGCATCGACCTGTCGCGGTCGCGGACCGTCCCCGGCTGGCACTCGCCGGTCACCGTCTCCATGGCGTACGAGGGCGAGCGGACCATGGTCTCGCACGGCCACGAGGCCCCGCCGCCGTCCGGCTCCCGCCCGTTCCCGGACTGCCCGCCCCGGGCGCGGGCCGCGGTCGCCTCGCTCGCGCCCGGCCGTCGGGAGGAGTGGATCGCCTCCGCCGCCCGCCGCGGCGCCCGCGTCTTCGCCGACGTCGGCTGGGACGAGACCGGCCGCTGGGACCTGACCGGCCTCGCCGACCTCGGGCACTGCGAGGCGTTCCTGCCCAACGCCGAGGAGGCGATGCGCTACACCCGTACCGACTGCCCGCGGGCCGCCGCCCGGGCGCTGGCCGACCGGGTGCCGCTGGCCGTGGTGACGCTGGGCTCGGAGGGCGCGTACGCCGTGGACGCGGCGACCGGCGAGACCGCCGAGGTACCCGCGATCCTCGTGGAGGCACTGGACCCGACGGGCGCGGGCGACGTCTTCGTCGCCGGATTCCTCACCGGGACGCTGGCCGGCTGGCCGCTCGCCGACCGGCTGGCCTTCGCCGGGCTCACCGCCGCCCTGTCGGTGCAGGAGTTCGGCGGCTCGCTGTCGGCGCCCGGCTGGGCCGAGGTGGGCGGCTGGTGGCAGCAGGTGCGCACGATGCCGGGGGCGGATCCGGAGGCCCTGCGGCGTTACGCCTTCCTGGAGGACCTGCTGCCGGCCGACGGCAGGGCGTGGCCGCTGCGCCGGGCGGTACCGACGATCGGATTCCGTCACCCCGCGTAGCCGTGTCGTCGCGCAGCCCCGCCCGGCAAAACCCCTCGGAGTTGTCCGTGGCACGTCGTACTCTTGGTATTCCAGAGGTTCCCGAGCAGCGAGAACCCTGCAACGGGAGGTATGTGCAGGCCACAGAGCCGGCCCATGACTCAGACACCCACAGACCACAGCCCCGCGCAGGGGCAGGCACGAGCCCACTTCACCGTCCCCGCCAAGCACCCCATGGTGACGGTCCTGGGATCGGGTGACGCCCTGTTGCGCGTGATCGAGAAGGCGTTCCCGGCCACCGACATCCACGTCCGGGGAAACCAGGTGAGTGCGATCGGCGAAGCGGCGGAAGTCGCCCTGATCCAGCGCCTGTTCGACGAGATGATGCTGGTGCTCCGCACCGGACAGCCGATGACGGAGGACGCAGTGGAACGCTCGATCGCCATGCTGAAGGCGAGCGAGAACGGCAACGGCCCGGCCGAGACGCCGGCCGAGGTGCTCACGCAGAACATCCTCTCCAGCCGTGGCCGCACCATCCGCCCCAAGACCCTGAACCAGAAGCGGTACGTCGACGCCATCGACAAGCACACGCTCGTCTTCGGCATCGGGCCCGCGGGTACCGGAAAGACCTACCTCGCCGTGGCCAAGGCGGTCCAGGCCCTGCAGTCCAAGCAGGTCACCCGGATCATCCTGACCCGGCCCGCCGTCGAGGCGGGCGAGCGGCTCGGCTTCCTGCCCGGCACGCTGTACGAGAAGATCGACCCGTATCTGCGGCCGCTCTACGACGCGCTGCACGACATGCTCGACCCCGACTCGATCCCGCGGCTGATGGCGGCGGGCACGATCGAGGTCGCGCCGCTGGCCTACATGCGAGGCCGGACGCTCAACGACGCGTTCATCATCCTCGACGAGGCGCAGAACACCAGCGCCGAGCAGATGAAGATGTTCCTGACCCGGCTCGGCTTCGACTCGAAGATCGTCGTCACGGGTGACGTCACGCAGGTCGACCTGCCGGGCGGCACGAAGAGCGGGCTGCGCCAGGTCCAGGGGATCCTGGAAGGCGTCGACGACGTCCACTTCGCCCGGCTCACGTCCCACGATGTCGTACGGCACAAGCTGGTCGGCCGTATCGTCGACGCGTACGAGTTGTACGACAGCCAGAACGGGCTGTGACATCCCACGAGAGCAGACAAGCCAGCACATGTCGATCGACGTCAACAACGAGTCCGGAACCGAGGTCGACGAGCAGGCGATCCTCGACATCGCCCGTTACGCGCTCACGCGGATGCGTATCCACCCCCTCTCCGAGCTGTCGGTGATCGTCGTGGACGAGGGGGCGATGGAGCAGCTGCACATCCAGTGGATGGACCTGCCGGGCCCGACGGACGTCATGTCCTTCCCGATGGACGAGCTGCGCCCGCCGGCCAAGGACGACGAGGAGCCCCCGCAGGGGCTCCTCGGTGACATCGTGCTCTGCCCGGAGGTCGCCAGGAAGCAGGGCGAGGAAGCGGCGACGCAGCACTCCATGGACGAGGAGCTCCAGCTCCTGACCGTCCACGGGGTGCTGCACCTGCTCGGCTACGACCACGAGGAGCCGGACGAGAAGGCGGAGATGTTCGGCCTCCAGGCCGCGATCGTCGACGGCTGGCGGGCCGAGCACGGCCTGACCGGGCCCTCCCCGGCGCCCACCGTCTCGTGAGCGTCCAACTGGTCATCGGCGCGGTCCTGCTGGTCGTCGTCGCGTGGTTCGCGGCGTGCGCGGAGGCGGGCATCGCGCGCGTCTCCAGCTTCCGGGCCGCGGAGGCCGTACGGTCCGGGCGGCGCGGCGGCGCGAAGCTGGCCCAGGTCGCGTCCGACCCGACCCGGTACCTCAACGTGGCCCTGCTGGTGCGGGTCGCCTGCGAGACAGCCGCCGGCGTGCTGGTGACGTACGGGTGCCTGGCGGAGTTCGAGGAGACCTGGGCGGCGCTGCTCATCGCCATGGGCGTGATGGTGCTTGTCTCGTACGTGGCCGTGGGGGTCTCCCCGCGCACGATCGGCCGCCAGCACCCGATGAACACCGCCACGGCGGCCGCGCACGTCCTGCTGCCGCTGGCCAGGATCATGGGCCCGGTCCCGCAGCTGCTGATTCTCCTCGGCAACGCCCTGACACCCGGCAAGGGCTTCCGCAAGGGCCCCTTCGCCAGCGAGGCCGAGCTGCGGGCGATGGTCGACCTTGCCGAGCAGGAGTCGCTGATCGAGGACGACGAGCGCCGGATGGTGCACTCCATCTTCGAGCTGGGCGACACGCTCGTCCGCGAGGTCATGGTGCCACGGACGGACCTGGTCTCCATCGAGCGCTTCAAGACGATCCGGCAGGCGCTCACCCTCGCGCTGCGCTCGGGCTTCTCGCGCATCCCGGTCACCGGGGAGAACGAGGACGACGTCGTCGGCATCGTGTACCTCAAGGACCTGGTGCGCCGCACGCACATCAACCGCGACGCCGAGGCGGAGGCCGTCTCCACGGCGATGCGGCCCGCGGCGTTCGTTCCGGACACCAAGAACGCGGGCGATCTGCTGCGCGAGATGCAGCGAGACCGCAACCACGTCGCCGTCGTCATCGACGAGTACGGCGGCACCGCCGGCATCGTCACGATCGAGGACATCCTGGAGGAGATCGTCGGCGAGATCACGGACGAGTACGACCGTGAACTGCCGCCCGTGGAGGAGCTCGGCGACGAGCGCTACCGGGTCACCGCGCGCCTCGACATCGGCGACCTCGGCGAGCTGTACGGCCTGGACGAGCTCGACGACGAGGACGTGGAGACGGTCGGCGGGCTGCTGGCGAAGGCCCTCGGCAGGGTCCCGATCGCGGGCGCGACGGCGGCGGTCGACCTCCCCGACGGCCGTGCGCTCCGCCTGACGGCGGAGTCCCCGGCCGGCCGCCGCAACAAGATCGTGACGGTGCTGGTGGAGCCGGCCGGATGACTCCCGCGCAGCTGAGGGCGTTCTGCCTCGAACTGAACGGCGTGGCGGAGGAGTTCCCGTTCACCCCGGAACACTCGGTGTTCAAGGTGGGCGGGAAGATGTTCGCCCTCAGCGCGCTGGACGAGGAACCGCTGACGGTCTCCCTCAAGTGCGAGCCCGACCTCGCCGTGCAGCTCCGCGCGGAGCACCCGGCGATCGTGCCGGGCTGGCACCTCAACAAGCGCCACTGGAACACGGTGACGCTGGACGGATCACTGCCGGACCGGATGGTCCGGGAGATGATCGAGGACTCGTACGACCTGGTGGTCGCGGGCCTGACGAAGGCGGAACGCCTGCGCCTGGACCGCGCGTAGCGGGGGGTGTCGCGGCCGGGGCCGGGGCGCTCCTTATGCTCGGCACATGACCCAGAGCACCGAGATCGGCCCCGAGGACCGCAAGATCATCACGCTGGCGCGCAGCGCCCGCGCGCGCAACGACGTGCCCGAGGGCGCGGCGGTGCGCGACGAGACCGGGCGTACGTACGTCGCCGGCAGCGTCGACCTGGACTCGCTGAAGCTCAGCGCGCTGCAGACGGCGGTCGCGATGGCGGTGGCGAGCGGCGCCACGTCGCTGGAGGCCGCGGCCGTGGTGACCGAGGCGGACACCCCGTCGGACCCGGACCGCGCGGCGGTCCGCGACCTGGGCGGCCCGGACACCCCGGTGCTGCTGGCCGGCCCGGACGGCGTCCTCAAGGTCACGGTGACCGCGGGCTGACCGGGCGGGCGGCAGGCGATCCGCCCCTGCGCAGGGGGCGTACGGAGGCGTCGGTGAGCCCGCTGGTCGGTGCCCCTCCGGGGATCGGGGAGAATGGGGCGCATGAGCGCTCCTTCCTCGTCCACACCCGAGCCCGCCGCGACCACGCACCGCGCGGGCTTCGCGTGCTTCGTCGGCCGGCCCAACGCGGGTAAGTCGACCCTGACCAACGCACTGGTGGGGACGAAGGTCGCGATCACCTCCAACCGTCCCCAGACCACCCGGCACACCGTGCGCGGCATCGTGCACCGGCCCGACGCACAGCTCGTGCTCGTCGACACCCCCGGTCTGCACAAGCCGCGCACGCTGCTGGGCGAGCGGCTCAACGACATCGTCCGGACCACGTGGGCCGAGGTCGACGTCATCGGTTTCTGCCTGCCCGCCAACGAGAAGCTCGGCCCGGGTGACAAGTACATCGCGAAGGAGCTCGCGGGGATCAAGAAGACCCCCAAGATCGCGATCGTCACCAAGACCGACCTCGTCGACTCCAAGCAGCTCGCCGAGCAGCTCATCGCGATCGACCGGCTCGCCGGTGAACTGGGCTTCGAGTGGGCGGAGATCGTCCCGGTCTCGGCCGTCGGCGACAAGCAGGTCTCCTTGCTGGCCGACCTGATCGCCCCCCTGCTCCCGGAGAGCCCCCCGCTCTACCCGGAGGGCGACCTCACCGACGAACCCGAGCTGGTCATGGTCGCCGAGCTGATCCGCGAGGCCGCGCTCGAAGGCGTACGGGACGAGCTGCCGCACTCCATCGCGGTCGTCGTGGAGGAGATGCTGCCGCGCGAGAACCGCCCGGCGGACCGGCCGCTGCTCGACATCCACGCCAACGTCTACATCGAGCGCCCCAGCCAGAAGGGCATCATCATCGGCCCGAAGGGCTCCCGGCTGAAGGAGGTCGGGACGAAGTCGCGCAAGCACATCGAGGCGCTCCTCGGTACGCCCGTCTTCCTCGACCTGCACGTGAAGGTGGCCAAGGACTGGCAGCGGGACCCCAAGCAGCTGCGCAAGCTGGGCTTCTAGGCGCGAGCCGGCCCTCAGGAGCCGGGCACCTGTCCTACTCGACACCCCGGATGCGGTGCACCAGGACCGCGCCCGCGAGGCCCAGCAGGGCCGCGACCGTGTACAGCACGGAGTAGCCGCCCAGGTGCGTGACGACCGGGGCGGCGATCGCGGGGGCCAGGACCTGGGGGAGGGCGTTGGCGATGTTGATCACGCCGAGGTCCTTGCCCCGGTCCGCCGCGGCCGGCAGCACCTGGGTCATCAGCGCGAAGTCCACCGCGGTGAAGACGCCGAAGCCGATGCCCAGCAGGACGGCCGCCGTCACGGCGCCCGCCCAGGTCTGCCAGGACGCCAGCAGCCCGGTGGCGGCGGCGATCAGTACACCCGACCACAGCACGAACGGCTTGCGGCGGCCCGTACGGTCCGACCAGATCCCGCCCACGACGACCGTGGCCAGCACCATCACCGCGTTGACGGCGGTCAGGATCAGCACCCCGTCCTGCGGCCCGCCGTCCTCGCCCGCGCCGTAGTGCAGGACATCGCGCAGGTAGTACAGGAGATACAGCAGCGCCACCGCGTTGCCCAGGTTGATCAGAAAGCGGGTCAGCCACGCCCAGGCCAGGTCGGGGTACGCGCGCGGGCTGATCCAGAACCCCCGGGCGAAGCCGCGCCACGTGAACGGCGGGCGCCGCGCGAGCCGCGGGTCCCGGTACAGGACGAGATACGGGACGACGGCCAGCACGGTGAAGGCCGCGCAGGCCAGATAGCCCGCGGTGATCCCGCCCGCGGCGGTCGCCAGACCCGTGCCGGCCACCACCCCGAGCATCTGGGCGAGCCCCAGCCAGCCGCCCACCGAGCCGCGCTGGCCGTACGGCACCCGGTCCGGGACGGCGGCCGTCACGGCGGCGAACGCGGCGTTCAGCGCGAGCTGAACCAGGCACCAGCCCAGCAGCAGCGCGGCGACGCTGTCCGCGCCCGACAGCAGCACGAGCCCGGCGGCGCCGCCCAGGGTGCCGGCCGCGATCCACGGCGTACGGCGCCCGAAGCGGCCGGCCGTACGGTCCGACAGCGCGCCGAAGAACGGGTTCGCGACGAGCGAGACCGCCGCGCCGACGCCCGTCACCCAGGCCAGCAGCGTTTCCTTGGACATCCCCGCCGGGTGGAGTTCCGCGGCCTGGAGGGCGAGGAGGATCTGGATCGGTCCGAACCAGCCCACCCATATCCCGCCGTTGGCGAGGGAAAGGGCCGCGGTCCAGCCCCGGCCGACCCTCTCGGTGGGCTCCGCCAGGGCGGCGGCATCACCCGCCGCCGCGTCCTCAGTCGCGGAGGCCACGCAGCGCCTCGCGCAGCCAGTGGTACGAGGCCTTCGGCGTCCGGGCCAGCGTGTCGTAGTCGACGTGGACGAGCCCGAAACGCTGCGAAAAGCCCTCCGCCCACTCGAAGTTGTCGAGCAGCGACCAGACGAAGTAGCCGCGGACGTCGGCGCCCGCCTCCATCGCCTCGTGCAGCGCCCGCAGGTGCCCGTCGAGGTAGCTGATCCGCTCCTGGTCGTCGATGCCGTCGTAACTGCACCCGTTCTCGGTGACGACCACCGGCGGCAGCCGGTCGCCGTACCGCCGGCGGAGCAGGGTGAGCTGCTCGGGAAGTCCCTCGGGGACGACGGGCCAGCCGAAGGCGGTGCGTGGCCTGCCCTCGATCTGCCGGATGGCGAAGGGGAGCCCGGCGGGCAGTTCGATGCCCGCGAACTCCCCGGCCTCGGCCCCGGCCCCGTCGTCCGGGGCGCCGATCAGCATCGGCTGGTAGTAGTTGAGCCCGTACCGGTCCAGCGGCTCGGAGATCACCTTCAGATCGGCGTCGACGGGGCCCGGCAGCAGGGCCGCCAGGCCTTCGTCGGGGTAGCGGCCGAGGAGCACCGGATCGGCGAACATCCGGTTGGTGAGCGTGTCGTAGAGGTCCGCGGCCGCCCTGTCGGCCGCCGCGGGGGAGGCGGCCCGGACCGGGCTGTGGGAGTTCGCGATGCCGATCCGCGCGGCGCCGCGGGCGCGCAGCGCCTGCACGGCCAGGCCGTGGCCGAGGAGCTGGTGATGGGCGGCGGGCAGCGCGTCGAAGAGCAGTCGGCGGCCCGGCGCGTGCTCGCCCAACGCGTAACCCAGCAGGGTCACTTCGGCCGGTTCGTTGATCGTGATCCACAGGCCGACGCGGTCGGCGAGCCGGGCGGCGACGGCGTCGGCGTACTCCGCGAAGCGGTACGCGGTGTCGCGGACCATCCAGCCGCCGGCCTCCTCCAGTTCCAGCGGGGTGTCCCAGTGGAAGAGGGTGGGGGTCGGGCTGATGCCGTGCGCGCACAGTTCGTCGACGAGCCGGTCGTAGAAGTCGAGCCCGGCCGGATTGACCGGCCCGCTCCCGGCGGGGATCACCCGGGACCATGAGACCGAGAAGCGGTACGCGCCGGCGCCGAGTCCGTGGATCAGCGCGACGTCCTCGCGGTAGCGGTGGTAGTGGCCGGTGGCGACGGCCGCCGTACTGCCGTCCTTGACCCGTCCCGGCTCGGCGGTGAACACGTCCCAGACCGAGGGCGTCCTGCCGTCCTCCCCGGCCGCGCCCTCGATCTGGTGGGCGGAGGTGGACACGCCCCAGAGGAAGTCCCGGGGGAAGGGCGGCAGCGGCGGCCGGGCGGGGGGTGAGGGCTTCATCCCGGGATGATCGCGAGCTTTCTGACGATGTGTCAAGAGTGCGGCTGTGAGCCGCCGTTCGGGCGTCTCACAGGGCGATGAGCCGGACCCGGCCGCCGCAGAGCTTGGCCATGTCGTCGACGTCCGACGTCAGCATCGCGACCGGCCCGGCCTGCCGCAGGGCGGCCTCGGCGACCGTGGCGTCAAGGGCGTACTTGTGCCCATGCAGGCCGGCGTCCCTGAGCAGCTTCGCCGCGGCCTTTGCGCTCTGCTCGGTGACGGGTTCCACCTTGATGCGGGAGAGCAGCCAGTTCAGCCGGGCCGTGTCCGTCCGTGCGTGCGTGACCTCGATGATCGTGTTGGCGCTGATGACGAGATCGGTCTCGCTCCGCTGCGCCGCGTCGATGAGCGCGGCCACCTTGCGGTCCTGGGCCAGCCAGCCGGACAGCCCCTGGCAGTCCAGAACGAGAACGCTCACGCCGCCTCACCGTGCGAGGCGGCGGAACCGTGCAGCAGGGCGTCGGCCGCGGCCCGCTCGTCGTCGGTGAAGGCCCCGTGCTCCGCCTGGTACCGGCGCAGCTCCTCGGCGAGCAGATCGTTGCGGATCTTGCGCGCGAGGGCGTCCGCGGCATAGCCGGAGAGATTGTCGGTGAGCTCACGGGCGGACTCCACCAGCTCCTCGGGGAGCGTGATGGTGATCTTCTTGGTGGCCATGCCCTCCACCATACTGCGGTATGGCGTCAGCTGGGTCGGCTATTCGACGGGCTCCGCGATCAGCGCCGTCGCCACCCGGCGGAAGCCGAGGCGGGCGTAGATCCGGGCCACGTCCTCGTCGCCCGCCGACAGGAACACCGTCCCGACGCCGCGCGCCCGCGCGTCCGCCACCAGGGCCGCCGTCACGGCGAGGGCCAGGCCCCGGCGGCGGGCGGAGGGGAGCGTGCCCACGCCGACGATCTCGGTGACGCCGCCGACCGGGTTGTGTTGGCCGGCGCAGAGCACCACGCCGTCCTCCACCGCCGCGGCCACCACCGTCAGCCCGGCCCGGATCCGCCCGGCGAGCTGTTCCAGCGAGCCGTCCGTCGCGCGGTCCGGTATCTCCGCGGCCAGCTCCGCCGGGCCCGCCGGACCGATCGCGGTGCCCGGCGCGGCGAAGGCGAGGGGCTGTCCGGCGGATCAGGGCCGGATAGGACGCGGCGTCTGGTGCACTGCGCTTCGCTCCGTCTCCGCTCTTTTCCCGGCCCTTCGATGCGGAGCTGCATCGCAAGGCGCCGGAGTGCCCTAATAGCGGAGCTATTCGGGCATTTCGGCAACGCGGCGAGGTGCCGTGCCAGGCGTCGTGGCCCCGGCCAAGATCCGCCGGACAGCCCCTGGATGCGGGACGGTCAGCGCGGCCGCCAGGAACGGGTCCTGGGCGCCCAGCACCCGTACGGACGCGGACGTGGACGGCTCCGGGACCGAAGCGTCGTCGGCGAGCACCATCAGCGGGTGCGCGTGGACGGTCAGGCCCGACTCCTCGATCGCCTTGCGCAGGCCGGGGGTCGTCTCGTGCACCCACTCGAAGGCCTCGGGTATGGAGAGTTCCCGCTGCCGCGCGCGGACGCGGTCCACGTCCGCCGCGGTCGCCGCCCCAGGGTGCCCGAGCGCGGGCCGCGCGTAGAACGGCCAGCCCGGCCCCTCCCGTACGAAGAGGGTCAGCGGTCCGAAGTCCTCGGCGCGCGCGTCGGAGCGCGGGACGGCGTCGTAGAACTGCTCCAGTTGCTGCAGCTGCTCAAGCTGATCAAGAGTCACGCCGGCATCCAAGCACCGCGTGTCCCGGTCACGCACCCTCTTTGAGGACCCGCGTGATCAGCTTCCGCTGCGCCTCCGTGAGCCGCGGGTCCGCGCAGTAGACCGTGCGGCCGTCGACCGTGATCTGGTACGAGAACCCGTCCGGCACCCCTGCCGGCGGCACCCCCCGGCCCTCGGAGAGCGCCTCCTCGGCCAGGGCGTGCCACTCGTCCGCGTCGGGCCGCCCCGAGGTGTCCACCTCGGCGTGGCGCTCGATGCCCGCGAAGCCCCCGGTACGCCTTACTTCGATACGCATGGGTCCATGTCTATCCCCGCGTCTCGTGCGGGACACCCACCCGGGACCAGGCCTTCACCAGTGCCTGGTGCTCCGCGCCCTCCCCGTAGCGGCTGCGCGCCGCGGCGACCGTGAGCCGGGCGAAATCGGCGAAGCTCGCGTCGACGGCCAGCTCGCCGCCCGTGAGCACGTCGTACCAGATCTGCCCCGCGCGCTCCCAGGCCCGGCCGCCCAGCTCGGTGGCGAGCAGGTAGAAGGCGTGGTTGGGGATGCCCGAGTTGATGTGTACGCCGCCGTTGTCGCGGCCGGTGCGGACGTAGTCGTCCATGGTCGCGGGCTGCGGGTCCTTGCCGAGTACGTCGTCGTCGTACGCCGTGCCGGGAGCCTTCATCGAGCGCAGCGCGACCCCGCTCACGCGCTCGGCGAGCAGGCCCGCGCCGATCAGCCAGTCCGCCTCGGCCGCGGTCTGGTCGAGTGTGTACTGCTTGATCAGCGAGCCGAAGACGTCGGAGACGGACTCGTTGAGCGCGCCCGGCTGTCCGAAGTAGGTGAGGTTCGCCGTGTACTGGGTGACGCCGTGCGCCAGCTCGTGCCCGATGACGTCCACCGGCAGCGTGAAGTCGAGGAAGATCTCCCCGTCTCCGTCGCCGAAGACCATCTGCTCGCCGTCCCAGAAGGCGTTGCCGTAGTCCTCGTCGTAGTGGACGGTCGCGACCAGCGGCAGGCCGTTGCCGTCGATGGAGTCGCGCGCGTACGCCTTCAGGAAGAGGTCGAAGGTCGCGCCGAGGCCGTTGTACGCGCGGTTGACGGTGGCGTCCTGGCCGGGCGGGTCGCCCTCGCCGCGCACCTTGCGGCCGGGCAGCTCGCGCCCGCGCTCGGCGTCGTGAACGGAGCGCCGCGGCTGCTCGCCGGACGGGCCGGCCGGCGCGGCCGCCGCCGGGGCGCCGACGACCGTGGTGAGCCGGCGCCTGGTGCGCTGGGCGGCGTCCGCGACCAGGGTGCGCCGGGCGGGTCCGGAGAGGGCGGGGTCCTCGGCCCGGGCGAGCCGGTCGAGGAGGTGGGGAGGCACGATCGTGCAGAAGACGGGGTGGTGGACAGTCATGCTCGCAATGTGGCACTGGGTTATGACTCTGTCACTACCTGCGACGAAGGTTAGCCAAATAGAGTGATAGGTCACTTTTTGGCCGTTACCTGCCTGTGATCCCGCATACTGATACAGCCCCGCGCCGACAGCGCGGCTCGGCTAGGCTGCGGCAATCATGCGTTTCGGGCTGCTTCTCCTTAGCTGCCGCGGCGAGGGCCTGTAGTCGTAGGCCGACCCCCTCCCCGCGGAGTCTGGTGTTGCGCTTTACGCCCCGTCGGCCGTCCCGTCCCAGCGGACACACGAGGAGCCCACGCACATGTCTGACACGTCTGTCGGTCGCCCCACGCCCATCACCAACGCGACCCACACCCAGAAGCCCTCCGGGATGCCGGTCCACAAGTACGGACAGTACGACGCCGTCGACATCCCCGACCGCACCTGGCCGGACAACCGCATCACCAAGGCACCCCGCTGGCTCTCCACCGACCTGCGTGACGGCAACCAGGCCCTGATCGACCCCATGTCGCCCGCCCGCAAGCGCGAGATGTTCGACCTGCTGGTGCGCATGGGCTACAAGGAGATCGAGGTCGGCTTCCCGTCCTCCGGCGACACCGACTTCAACTTCGTACGCTCGATCATCGAAGAGGGCGCGATTCCCGAGGACGTGACCATCTCCGTCCTGACCCAGGCCCGCGAGGACCTGATCGAGCGGACCGTCGAGTCGCTGCGCGGCGCGCACCGCGCCACCGTGCACCTGTACAACGCCACTGCCCCCACCTTCCGCCGGGTCGTCTTCCGGGGCTCCAAGGACGACGTCAAGCAGATCGCCGTGGACGGCACCCGGCTGGTCATGGAGTACGCCGAGAAGATCCTCGGCCCGGAGACGATCTTCGGCTACCAGTACAGCCCCGAGATCTTCACCGACACCGAGCTGGACTTCGCCCTGGAGGTCTGCGAGGCCGTCATGGACGTCTGGCAGCCCGAGGCCGGCCGCGAGATCATCCTGAACCTGCCCGCCACCGTGGAGCGCTCGACCCCGTCCACCCACGCGGACCGGTTCGAGTGGATGGCGCGGAACCTGACCCGCCGCGAGCACGTCTGCATCTCCGTCCACCCGCACAACGACCGCGGCACCGCCGTCGCCGCCGCCGAACTGGCCGTCATGGCCGGTGCGGACCGGATCGAGGGCTGTCTGTTCGGCCAGGGCGAGCGCACCGGCAACGTCGACCTGGTGACGCTGGGCATGAACCTGTTCTCGCAGGGGGTCGACCCGCAGATCGACTTCTCGCAGATCGACGAGATCCGCCGCACCAGCGAGTACTGCAACCAGATGGAGATCCACCCGCGCCACCCCTACGCGGGCGATCTGGTCTATACCGCCTTCTCCGGCTCCCACCAGGACGCCATCAAGAAGGGCTTCGACGCCATGGAGGCCGACGCGGCCGCCCAGGGCAAGACCGTGGACGACATCGAGTGGGCCGTTCCGTATCTGCCGATCGACCCCAAGGACGTCGGCCGCTCGTACGAGGCGGTCATCCGCGTCAACTCGCAGTCCGGCAAGGGCGGTATCGCGTACGTCCTGAAGAACGACCACAAGCTGGACCTGCCGCGCCGGATGCAGATCGAGTTCTCGAGGATCATCCAGGCCAAGACCGACGCCGAGGGCGGCGAGGTCACGCCGAAGCAGATCTGGTCCGTCTTCCAGGACGAGTACCTGCCCAACCCGGAGAACGCGTGGGGCCGGATCCAGCTGCGCTCGGGCCAGACCACGACCGACAAGGACGGCACGGACACGCTGACCGTCGAGGCGGTCGTGGACGGCACCGAGACCGTGCTGACCGGTAGCGGCAACGGTCCGATCTCGGCCTTCTTCGAGGCGCTGGCCGCGGTCGGCGTGGACGCCCGCCTGCTGGACTACACCGAGCACACGATGAGCGAGGGCGCGAGTGCCCAGGCCGCGTCGTACATCGAGTGCGCGATCGACGGCCGTGTCCTGTGGGGCATCGGTATCGACGCGAACACGACACGTGCCTCGCTGAAGGCGGTCGTCTCGGCGGTCAACCGCGCGGGCCGCTGATCACCGCTGACCTCCGGGTTCAAGGTCAACTCCGGGACCCTGTCCCCCGATTGCGGGGGGCGGGGTTCGGCCATGTCTGCGCTCCGGCGGACGAACCTGCCGTCACAGTGCTGACGTCACCTCACGGATGTGGCTAACATCACGTCAACGCGGCAACGCTGCCGCGGGGGCACCTCCCGTGCCCGAAGGGCGACGGGGGAGTTGACGGAGGTGGAACGTGCTGCCAGCCCAGGGTCCAAGCGGCCGAAAACTGTGCATCTGGGGCATTCGTACCACCTGGACCACGGTCGGTGACGGCGAGTTCTTCTGCCCCGACTGCGGCGGAGACCGCAACTACCGCCGCCGCACCGGCCGCAGACGCTTCACCGTCCTCGGCGCCCCGCTGCTGCCGCGCGGCCAGGCCGGCCCCGTCGTCGAATGCGCCGCCTGCCACGCCCACTTCGGCACCGACAGCCTCGACCACCCCACCACCAACCGCTTCTCCGCGATGCTCCGCGACGCCGTGCACACCGTCGCGCTGGCCGTCCTCGCCGCCGGCGGCACGTCCTCGCGCACGGTCCGGGAGGCCGCCGTCCTCACCGTGCGCTCCGCCGGGTTCGAGGACTGCACCGAGGACCAGCTCACCATGCTGATCGAGGCGCTCGCCGCGGACACCGGGCGGCTGCCCGAGATGTACGACGCGACGCCCGAGCCGTGCGGGGCCGCCCTCGCCATCGAGCTGCACGAGGCGCTCGAACCGCTCGCCCCGCACCTCGCCCCCGCCGGCCGCGAGTCGATCCTGCTCCAGGGCGCCCGGATCGCCCTCGCCGACGGCCCGTACAGCGCCGCCGAGCGCGAGGTGCTCGCCACCGTCGGCGCCGCGCTGCAACTGCGCGCCGACGACACGGCCCGGCTGCTGCTGGCCGCCGCCCGGCCCGTACTCCCCGGGGAGTAACCGCGGCGGCGCACCGCCCGTGGCAGTAGCCGCCGAGTCCGCCGCGCGCGCGACGTATCGGCCCTCCGAGGCCGGGAGTCTGGACAGGACCAGACACCCGTACAGGAGGGGAGGCCCCCGTGACGAGGGCCGTAAGGGAAGAGAGCGGCGCACGACCGCGGCCGCTGCCGTACCGCGGCAGGCTCCGGGCGCTGCCCTGGGCGATCGTCGCCCTCTGGGTCGCCGTGATCGCGCTCGCCGGGCCCTTCGCCGGGAAGCTCGGCGACGTACAGCGCGACCGAGCCGTCGACTACCTGCCCGCCAACGCCGACTCCACCCAGGTCGCGAAGATCCAGGACACGCTGCCCGGCGGGGAGTCCACCGACCTCGTCCTCGTCTACCACCGCGACGGCGGGCTGACGGCCGCCGACCGGGCCGAGGCGGGCCGGCAGACCGCCGAGATCGCGCGGGACCACCGGCTCACCTCGCCGCCCCGGGGCGTCCCGTCCGAGGACGGCACGACCCTGATGTACCCGGTCTCCTCCACCGAGCCCGGCCAGGACGAGGAGGCCCGGGCCGCCTTCGTCACCGACATACGCGAAACCGCCGAGGGGGGCGACGGCCTGAGCGTCGAGGTGGGCGGCCCGGGGGCGCTGATCGCGGACGCCCAGGAGGTCTTCGGGTCCCTCGACGGGCCGCTGCTCTACACGACCGTCGCGGTGGTCGCGATCCTGCTGATCGTCATCTACCGCAGCCCGCTGCTGTGGCTGGTGCCGCTCGTGGTCGCCGGTGTCGCCAACGCCCTCTCGCTGGCCGTGGTGTACGGCCTCCACCAGGGCTTCGACATCACCGTCAGCGGCCAGAGCTCCGGCGTGATGACCATCCTCGTCTTCGGCGCCGGCACCGACTACGCGCTGCTGCTCGTCTCCCGCTACCGCGAGGAGCTGTACCGCCGGGAGCGGCCGTACGACGCGATGACCGCCGCCCTGCGCGGCTGCGGCCCCGCGATCCTCGCCTCCTCCGGCACGGTGGCCGCCGGACTCCTGTGCCTGCTCGCCGCCGACCTCAACAGCAGCCGCGGCATGGGCCCCATCGCCGCCGTCGGTGTGCTGTGCGCGCTGCTCGCCATGACGACCCTGCTGCCCGCGCTGCTCGTCCTGCTGGGCCGCCGCGTGTTCTGGCCGCTCGTACCGGCGTACGGCAGTGAGCCCAAGCAGCGCCGCTCGGTGTTCGCCGCGATGGGCGGCTCGGCCGGACGCAGGCCGGTCGCCGTGCTGGTCTCCGGCGGTGTGCTGCTGGGGGCGCTCGCACTCGGTGCGTTCAACCTGCCCGGCGACCTCAAGCAGGAGGACTCCTTCACCACCAGGCCGGAGTCGGTCGCGGCGATGGAGACCCTGGGCCGGGCCTACCCCGGCCGGGGCACCCAGCCGATCGCGGTGATCGCGCCGGCCGGCCGGGCGGACGAGGCGCAGGCGAAGGCCCGCGCGACGGAGGGGGTCGCGGCGGTCGAGCGCGGGCGCACCGGCGGCGGCTGGACCGAACTGTCCGTCATGGCCGAGGCGAAGCCCGAGTCGGCGGCGGAACAGGCGACCATCAAGGCGCTGCGGGCCGGCCTGACGGACACGTACGGAGCGTACGTGGGCGGGCCCAGCGCCCAGCAGCTGGACCTGGAGGAGACCAATGCGCGTGATCTGACGATCGTCGTCCCGCTCGTGCTGCTGTCCGTCCTGCTGATCCTGATCGCACTGCTGCGCAGCCTGGTCGCGCCGCTGCTGCTCGTCGCCGCGGTGGTCGCGGTGTGGGGCGCCTCGCTCGGGATCGCCGGCCTGGTCTTCGGACCGGTCCTCGGCCTGGAGGGGACCGACCCCGGGCTGCCGCTGCTGTCCTTCGTGTTCCTGGTGGCGCTGGGCGTCGACTACGGCATCTTCCTGATGCACCGGATGCGCGAGGAGTCGCTGTCCGGCGCCGGCCCGACGGCCGCGGCGCTTACCGCGCTGCGCACGACGGGCGGGGTGATCGCCTCGGCGGGCCTGGTGCTGGCGGCGACGTTCGCGGTGCTGACGAGCATGCCGCTGGTGGCGCTGGTCGAGCTGGGCTTCGTCATCGCGGTCGGCGTACTGCTGGACACCTTCCTGGTACGGACGTACCTGGTGACGTCGGCGAGCGTGGCCCTGGGCCACAAGGTGTGGTGGCCGGGCCGCCTCAGCCGGTCGCCTGCGGCGGGCGGCACGGTACACGGGGACGCGCCGGCGCCTGCGCAGGAACCGGCGGGCCGGGCGTGAGCGGCGGCGGGCACCGGCCCCCTCCCCGGAGGGGAGCCGTCTACCGGAGGATGGACGCGTGTCCCGAGCCACGCCCACGCGCCTGAGCGAGCGCGTCCTCGCCGTCGTCAACCGCGACCCGATGGACGCGCCGCACAAGCTGCGCACCGACGCCCTCATCGCCGGGGGCGCCGGTGCGCTGTCCGTCGTACTCGCCCTCTTTACCGACGACGGGCGGGTGCCCGACGCGCTCGGCTGGGCGCTGCTCGGCGCCAGCATCCCGCCGCTGGTGTGGCGGCGCCGCAACCCGCTGCTCGCCCTGGTGGCGATGATGGCCGTCCTGCTGCCGTACCACGCGCTCGACAACGCGCACACGGGCCCGATGCCCCAGACCTGGATCGCGCTCTACACGGTCGCCGTGACCGGCCGCCCGCTGCGCACGATGCTGGTCGGGGTCGGGCTCCTCGGCATCGTCGTGACCGTGGTGTTCGGCATCAGCGCCCACGACGGGCTGGAGATGCTCCGCATCTCGGGCTGGATCGTCGCCGTCCTTTTCTTCGGGGTGGACGTCCGGGTGTACCGGCAGTACGTCGCCTCCATGGTGGAGCGCGCCGAACGTGCCGAACGGACCCGGGAGGAGGAGGCCGCCCGCCGGGTCGCGGAGGAGCGGCTGCGGATCGCCCGCGACCTGCACGACCTGCTCGCGCACTCCATCACCCTCATCGGGGTCCAGACCTCCGTCGCCGCGCACGTCCTGACCGCCGACCCGGACCGGCTCGACCGGGAAGCCGTGGCCAAGACGCTCGACGACATCTCCGGCACCTGCCGGGAGGCGCGGGCGGAGCTGCGAGGCACCCTCCAGGTGCTCCGGGCCGCCGGCGGCGGCGCCGCCGCCGGGGAGGGCCCGCTGCCGGACCTGAACGCGCTGCCCG
This sequence comes from Streptomyces mabaensis, assembly GCF_053763515.1. NCBI lineage: Bacteria > Bacillati > Actinomycetota > Actinomycetes > Kitasatosporales > Streptomycetaceae > Streptomyces > Streptomyces mabaensis. The sequence goes on along the minus strand of NZ_JBSOPZ010000026.1, from coordinate 5,529 downwards.
GCCTGGTACGCGCGGCGGAGGCGGCCGGCGCGCACGTCGACCTCCGCGTCCGTACGCCGACGGGCCGGCTCGCCCCGGCGACCGGCGCCGCCGCGTACCGCATCGTGCAGGAGTCGCTGACCAACGCGGTCCGGCACGCGGGGCCGGCCGTCCGCATCCGGGTCGCCGTGGAGCCCCACGACTCCGAACTGCGGGTCACCGTCACCGACAACGGCCCCGGCCCGCAACAGACGGGCGGACCACCAGGGCTCGGCATCATCGGGATGCGCGAGCGCGCGCGCAGCACCGGCGGCACACTGGTCGCGGGGCCCCGCCCCGGCGGCGGCTTCGAGGTCTCGGCGGTGCTGCCGTTCCACGACCACGACCGGGAGGCGGAGAGATGATCCGGGTACTGCTGGCGGACGACCAGACGCTCGTACGGGCCGCGTTCGCGATGCTCGTCGAATCGGCCCGGGACATGGAGGTCGTGGCGCAGGCGGGCACCGGGCTGGAGGCGGTCGAACTGGCCCGCTCCGAGCGGGCCGACCTCGTCGTCATGGACATCCGCATGCCCGAGCTGGACGGCATCGAGGCGACCCGGCTGATCGCGGCGGACGATGACCTCGCGGGGGTCAAGGTCCTGGTCCTGACGACGTACGACACCGACGAGCACGTGGTCGAGGCGCTGCGCGCGGGCGCGTCGGGCTTCCTGGTCAAGGACACCAAGCCAGCCGAACTGCTGGCCGCCATCAGGACGGTGGCCGCGGGCGAGTCCCTGCTGTCCCCGGGCCCGACGGCCCGCCTGATCGCCCGCGTCCTGCGCACTCCGGACGCCCCGGCGACGGGCGGCCCGGACGGCCTCTCGGACCGCGAACGCCAGGTGCTGGGCCTGGTCGCGCGCGGCCTGAACAACACGGAGATAGCGGAGACGCTGGGCCTGAGCCCCCTGACGGCGAAGACGCACGTGAGCCGGATCATGGGCAAACTGGGCGCCCGCGACCGCGCCCAGCTCGTGATCACGGCGTACGAGTCGGGGCTGGTGACCCCGGGCGAACTCAGCCCCTGACGCTCGCGACGAAGGCGGCCCAGGCGCTTGCGCTGATGATCAGCGCGGGGCCGGTGGGGTTCTTGCTGTCCCGAACGGGGACGACGCCGGGGAAGTCGTCAGCGACCTCGACGCAGTCGCCGCCGCTGCCGTTGCTGTACGTGCTCTTGCGCCAGCGGGCGGCGCCGGGGAAGTCATACGCGACCTCGATGCATTCGCCGCCCTCGCCGTTGCTGTAGGAGCTCTTGTGCCAGCGGGCGGTACTCAGGTCGTACTCGTGCATCGTCTGAAATCCTCAGCCGCCGATTCCAGCAGGGCCAGGGACGCCTCCGGCGACAACGCGGCGACCCTGAGCAGATCGTAGGCGCGTTGTGCCCGCTTCACCACCGCCGGATCGTCCACGAGAGTCCCCGAAAACGATGTCTCTGTATAGGTGGTTGGAGGTGCGTCCTCGAACTCCATGAGCTGCAGCATCCCTGCCATAGACGCGTGGGCGCCAGCTGCGGCGGGGAGCACGGTCACCAGAACGGTCCGCTCGCGCCCAAGGGCGGCGATGTGCTCCAGCTGTCTGGCCATGGCAGCAGGACCGCCCACCGGGACGCGTAGCACGTTCTCATGCAGGATTGCCCAATACTCTGGCCTTGTAGGGCCCTCCAGGATGTGCGCTCGCTCCAGCCGAGCAGACACCTTTTCCTCCACGTACGCGTTGGTGGCGAACGGGTTGGCCGCGATAGTGATCGCTCGCGCGTACTCGGCCGTTTGCAAGAGCCCGGGCACGACCGTGGGTGCGAAGATGCAGATCTTCCTCGCCAGCGCTTCCAGCTCCGCGACCGCAGCGAAATACTCCGCGTACCGACGGTCGTTGATGAGCTTCCGCCACATCCGTTCGAAAATACCGTCGGTTTGCAGCGCGTCGTCGATCCGTTCGGCCACATCACGCTGCGGTTTCCTGATCGCCTGCTCGAACTGGCCGATGTATCCGCCCGATACGAAGACCCGCAGGCCCAGCTCCGCCTGCGTCAGCCCGGCCACCTCCCGCCGGCGCTTCAGTTCTGCCCCGAAGAATTCCCAGGCGGCTTGCCGCGAACCATTCCCCATGGGTTAACTCCTTTGTGCTGCCGCGCAGTTGTAGGGCGCGTCCCCCTGTCGATGGTAGGCGGAGTTCCCCAGGCTGGACGCATGAAGAACAGAAATGCGCGAAAGCTGGAACTCGCCGAATCCGCGGTGGTCGAATTGCGCGACGCGCTCGCGCGGGCCGGGGTCGTTCTGCCCTCGCTCGGGGTCGACCCGCTCTCGTACGTCGACCCGACCGACCGGCCCGCGCTCGTCGAACTGGGCCGCTGCACCGCCGAGACGGCACGGCTGCTGGCCGCCGCGCTGCCGGGGGAGGCGTGAGGGCCCCCGTCGGGTCGTACGCCGTCGACACCCGTACCGGCAGGCTGGGCACGGTCATGGGGCACGTGGGCCCGTACGTCCAGCTCAGGCCGATCGGCGGGGGCCGGGAGTGGGACTGCGCACCGGACGCGGTACGGGAGGCCACGGCGGCGGAACGGCTGAGCGCGGTGACGGCGTACGTCAACGCGCGCAGCCGCGGCGAGGTGCCGTAGCGACGGGGCCTACTGGCGAACCGCTTCAACCATGGCGCGGGGCCCGCCAGAACGCCGGATGGTTGCGCTCGGCGGCGATCAGGGCGCCCGCTCGACACCACCGGGCGCAGCGCGCTCACCCGGCCCCGCGTGGCTGGCAGCCGGGCGCCGGCGGCTGGGCGACCTTCTCCATGAAGGCGTCGACCCATGCCTGCTCTTCCGGAGAAGGCGCAGCGACCTCGGCCATGGCCTCCTCGGCGGCCGCCAGGCCGGCTTCGATCCTTGCCGCACGCTCGGCCGCCCGCGACAGCCAAGCGGACACGCTCAGCCCCTCCCGCTCCGCCGCCGATCTTGCCGCGTCGAGAGTCTCACTCGGGATGGTGATGGTGACTCGCTCAAGGCTCATACCGAGACCTGTCAGGTCCGTAGGTCGATCATGCGGGCAGGCTGGCCGGTGGTACGGGCGATCGTCGTGAAGTCCCGGTCGTAGTGCAGGAGTGTGAGCCCGGACTCCTCGGCCACGGCCGCTACGAGGAGGTCGACGGGTCCCGCGCTGCGATGTTCGCCCTTCGCCGTGAGCTGCTCCTGCACCACTCGGGCCCGCCGGTAGACCCCGTCCGGGACCGGGCACCAGGCATAGTGCGTGTTCAGGGCGGACTTCAGCCGTTCCCGGTCGGCTGTCGACCGCGCGGAGTAGAGGACTTCCAGCTCCGTGAAATCACAGATCGCGACAAGACCGGCACCGATCCTGTCTTCCCACTCGGGCGTGGTTCGGCCCAGCAGAACCCGAGCGACCGCCGAGGTGTCGATGAGGTAGTCGGCGACATTCATTCACGCGCTCCGGCGGGACTCGGCGGACTCCTCCCCAGCGCCGCGGTATATCCGCTTGTCGAGGAGGATGTCGATGTCCACGCCGCCCTCCGCCACCAGGGCTCGGGCGTCTTCGAGAGAGCGCAGTCGCCGGTAGCGGGCGGTTACCTCACGCAGTGCCGTGTTGATGGTGTCGCGCTTGGTGGTGGTGCCGAGCTCCTTGGCGGCGGCTTCGAGTGCTTCGTCGTCAAGATCGATGACCGTGCGGCTCATGGATGCGCCCCTTCGTGATGTACACGCAGTCGTATATCAGTATACCTCGCTCCTTATGTATCCGGCACGGGCCCGCGATCCCGTACGCGACAATGGCCGTATGAGTCTCTTCCGCGACGACGGCATCGTGCTGCGCACCCAGAAGCTGGGGGAAGCGGACCGCATCATCACGATCCTCACCCGCGGGCACGGGCGCGTGCGGGCCGTCGCTCGGGGGGTGCGGCGGACGAAGTCGAAGTTCGGGGCGCGGCTGGAGCCGTTCTCGCACGTCGACGTGCAGTTCTTCGCGCACGGCAGCGAACTCGTCGGGCGCGGGCTGCCGCTGTTCACGCAGAGCGAGACCATCGCTCCCTACGGTGGCGGCATCGTCACCGACTACGCCCGCTACACCGCCGGTACCGCGATGCTGGAGACCGCCGAGCGGTTCACCGACCACGAGGGCGAGCCGGCCGTTCAGCAGTACCTGCTGCTCGTCGGCGCGCTGCGCACCCTCGCCCGGGGCGAGCACGCGCCGAACCTCGTCCTGGACGCCTTCCTGCTGCGCTCGCTCGCGGTCAACGGCTACGCGCCGAGCTTCGACGACTGCGCCCGGTGCGGCATGCACGGGCCGAACCGGTTCTTCTCGGTCGCGGCGGGAGGTGTCATCTGCGCCGACTGCCGGGTGCCCGGAAGCGTCGTACCCTCCACGGAGGCCATCGGCCTGCTCAGCGCGCTGCTGACGGGGGACTGGGCGACGGCGGACGCGTGCGAGCCGCGGCACGTCCGGGAGGGCAGCGGGCTGGTGTCCGCCTATCTGCACTGGCACTTGGAGCGCGGCCTGCGCTCGCTGAGGTACGTAGAGAAATAGGAGTGGTGAGCCGCATGGCACGACGCGGGATTCTGGGACGTCCCCGCCGCGAGTACAAGACACCCGACCCGCACCCCTCCGGTGCGCGCCCGCCGAAGATCCCCGGCGAGCTGGTGCCGAAGCATGTCGCGGTCGTCATGGACGGCAACGGGCGCTGGGCCAAGGAGCGCGGGCTGCCGCGCACCGAGGGCCACAAGGTCGGTGAGTCCGTCGTGCTCGACGTGCTCAACGGCTGCCTGGAGATGGGCGTCAAGAACCTCTCGCTGTACGCGTTCTCCACCGAGAACTGGAAGCGCTCGCCCGACGAGGTCAAGTTCCTGATGAACTTCAACCGCGACGTCATCCGGCGCCGCCGCGACCAGATGGACGAGCTGGGCATCCGCATCAGGTGGACCGGCCGGATGCCGAAGCTGTGGAAGTCGGTCGTCCAGGAGCTCCAGGTCGCCCAGGAGCAGACGAAGAACAATGACGCGATGACGCTGTACTTCTGCGTCAACTACGGCGGCCGCGCGGAGATCGCCGACGCGGCGGCGGCGATAGGGCGCGACATCGCGGCGGGCCGGCTCGACCCGTCGAAGGTCAACGAGAAGACCTTCGCCAAGTACCTGTACTACCCGGACATGCCGGACGTGGATCTCTTCGTCCGCCCGAGCGGCGAGCAGCGCACGTCCAACTACCTGATCTGGCAGAGCGCGTACGCGGAGATGGTCTTCCAGGACGTGCTGTGGCCGGACTTCGACCGCCGCGATCTGTGGCGGGCCTGCCTGGAGTACGCGCAGCGCGACCGCCGCTTCGGCGGCGCCCTGCCGAACGAGGTGGACGGCCAGGCGCCCGGCCAGGGGTCCGCTGTCTGACCGCCTGTGGCACGCGGCGGTCCTGCCGGCCGGCCCCCCAAGGCCGGCGGCCACGGATACGGGCCCGGGGGGGGGGGGGGGGGGGGGGGGGGGGGGGGGGGGGGGGGGGGGGGGGGGGGGGGGGGGGGGGGGGGG